>JAIRKX010000054.1 GCA_031259805.1 Prevotellaceae bacterium
GAGGCTAAAGCGCCCATCTCGTCCTCGCCGGGGTAGACGGAAACGGGAGCAATGTAGTTCACTTTTTTGATGATCGACTCGACGATTAAGGGATTCCATGCAATACCGCCGGTAAGTAAAATGGCGTCGACCTTACCTTCGAGTACCGTATACATAGCGCCGATAAATTTGGCGATGTTATACGCCATGGCTTCGTGGATGAGGGCGGCTTTCTTGTCGCCGGCAGGGATTAGTTCCTGTTCTATTTTCTGAAACTGGTTAGTGCCTAAGTGCGCCACCATGCCGCCTTCGCCGGTCAGTATTCTCTTCATTTGCGAAAGCGTGTATTTTCCGCTAAAGCAAAGTTCCGCTACCTGCAATGCCGGCAGTGTACCCGAACGTTCCGGGGAAAAAGGCCCTTCGCCATCCACTGCATTGGAGACGTCGATGATTTTCCCTTTCCGGTGTGCACCAACCGAAATGCCGCCGCCCAGATGCGCTACAATCAGGTTCAACTCTTCATACGCCCGTCCTGTCTTTTTGGCATGGATCTTTGCAATGGCCTTGTGATTGAGCGCATGAAAAATGGCGGTGCGTTTAAACAGCGGATGTCCTGCCACCCGCGCCACATCCTGCAATTCGTCGACCACCACCGGGTCGGCGATGTAAGACTTGCAATCCGGAATCGCGCCGGCGATGTCGTCGGCAATGAGTGCGCCCAAGTTGCTGGCATGCTCGCCGAAACGACAGGTACGCAGATCGTCCTTCATCGTTTCGTTGACAGCATACACGCCCGACGGTACCGGATGGATAATCCCGCCGCGCCCGACGACGGCCTTAAAATCGTTGATCGCATAGCCCGCTTCGCGCAGCACATCGAGGATAACCTTTTTACGAAAAGCAAATTGTTCGGTGATGATGTTGAAATTCTTCAAATCGTCAGCATCGTGTTGTAAATTCTTTTGGAAAATATTTTGCTCATCCTCGAAGACTGCAATCTTTGTGGAGGTCGAGCCGGGATTAATGACTAAAATTTTCATGTTACTTCGTTTTTTATCTTTCGGCCATCAGAGCGGCAAATATGATGGAGTTTAATTTTGTATCGGTCGAATCGCTACGGCTCGACAGTACGCAAGGCACTTTTGCGCCGGCTACGACGGCGGCGATGCGGGCGTTGGGTGAGAACTGGCCGATCGTTTTGTAAAATACATTCCCCGCTTCGATGTTCGGGAACAGCAGGCAGTCGGCGTCGCCGGCCACTTCGCTTTTCAGTTTTTTGATGGCTGCCGATTCTTTCGATATGGCAGTGTCGAGCGACATCGGCCCGTCGAGAATACAGTTTTTAATTTGCGACCGGTCGGCCATTTTTGACAATATCGCCCCGTCGACGCAAGCCTGCATAGCGGGCAACATCTGTTCAGTGCCGGCCAGCACGGCAATTTTCGGTTTTTCGATGCCTAATTTCCGTCCGACGGAGGTAAGATATCCGGCAATCGCTATTTTCTGGGTCAGGTCGGGCGCAGGGATTACCGCAATGTCGCTTACAAGAAGCAATTTGTGATAGCCCGGATGCGCAATAATCGACACGTGCGACAGGACGGCTTTCGGCGGCAGCAAGCCTTTTTCTTTGTTTAAGATGCCGCGCATGTATTTGTCTGTACTGCACAGGCCTTTCATCAACATGTCGCCTTCGCCGGCGTGAATCAATTCGATGGAGATGCCCACCGCCTGCGCTTCGTCGGAAATATGTACCACACGGAAAAGGGAGATGTCGATCTGGTGTTCGTTACACACTTTTTCAATCAGCGTGCGGTCGCCGACCAGCGTAGCGTCTACCAGTCCTTGGGTTACCGACTCGTTGGCCGCGCCGATGGTATGATCGTCAACCGCCCACGCTGCTATTAATCGTTTCTTGGGCAATGATGCCACTTTGGCATAAATTTCTTCAAAGGAAGTAATCATAATTGTAGATTTGCTTATTTGTGATTTGCTTATTTGTGATTTATTTATTTCATCTATTGTAGAATCTTGGGCTTGGTTCTTCTTCGACTACTGCGACGGGCTGGGGCTTGCTGTTGAACGTTAAATTAAATCCGAGATGAATGCCGGCGGTACGCACTGTGTTGAGGCTGATCGACGAAATGTTTTCGGCCGACAGGAAGAACTGGAATGCGCCGCCGCGTATGTTGATGGCCATGCTCGGGTTAAGAATTTTGGTGAACATAAAATTGTTGCCCAACGATACCGACAGCCATTTTCCTACCGAACGGTTATACATCAACGTGAATGTGGTGCGCGAAAAGTTGTCCATCGCCCGTGTGCCGAAGAGAAATCCGAATTTGTCGTCCGGCGTAAGGTGGTAGGTAGCGCTCAGGTAAATTTTCCCCGGAAGCGGGGCGCGGTAAGGCTTTCCGGCGCGTTCTTCCAACTTGAACAGGTTGTTCAGCGTGTCTCTAATTTGCTCAAAATGGCCATCGAGACTGCTCAGGCCGGCAAATATAAATTCATCATTCGTCAGGCTCGCCTCATGAAATTTCAATTCCGACCTCCAGTTAATCCAGCCCCAATCGACCGCGCTCAGCCCGACGCTCAGCCCTTCGACCGGCGTTTTGTAATGAATGCCGAAATCAAAGGCAAAACCGGTATTGTCAAAGGGGCGATTCAGAAGTTCCCTCGGGTCGTTTATCAGGGTTTCTACATTCGACGTGCGGGCTATAGCATTCATGCGTAACTTCATGGAATAGTCCATCGGGTCGGTATCGAGCGTCGCGCGCATATTGTGCAAGTAAATGTTGGCCGCCCCGAGCAGGAATTTGACCCGCGCACCTGCTTTCCACGACTCATTTATTGCAAACGAGTAGCCAAGCGCCGTTTCCAAATATCCTGTCAGATTCGCATCGATACCGAAATTCAACGGCTCGCCGGGCGTATTGCCGAGAATAAACAATTTGGCCGCATCGCCGGGAAGTAGAATACTGCCGTCCACCACCGCCGAGGTAGAAAACGTAATCATGTGGTTGGGGTGTACCTTAAAGCCGAACGAAAAGAGTTCGTCATTCACCGCAAGCATCAGGCGCGCCGAAGAGCCTATTTTATCGACAGCCGAGGGTTTTACCCGAATAATATTATCGGGCGTACGCCGAAACAGGTCGCTATACGAGACGTCGAGGTTGGCGTCGAGGTGAATGCCCCCCACTACCGGAATCCCCATAAACCACTGCACGTCGTTCGACAAGTTGGCCGGATTGGTATGTAGCGATTGCGGCGATTGATTCATAAAGTGCATCAACGTGCTTTCCTGCGCATAGGCATGATGTGAAAAACAAGCCACTGCGAATACCGGAATACTATACAGAAATATTTTCATCCCTGTCATCCTTTTCATCCTTTTCATTCGTTATTCAAAAAAATCTTCTACGTTCATGCTGGCGCTCACGCCTATTTTTATCTGCACATTATCTTTGTCGGTAATCCGCACAAAACCTCCTTCGTTCGAGGAGGCCGTACACTCGATAAAGATTCGTCCCGACTGTTTCAAGCGGTCTTCCATGCCGGCGGCCACCGGAAACACTTTTCGGTAAGTAGACGGCGAGACGACTTCGCTTTCATCGTCGCCAACCGGCGAAGTATTGCCTGCCGGAATACGCACAGGCTCATCAAAGAGCAGGCCTAAATCCTGCCCCGTGTCTCGGTGCAACAAGCGGCATTTCAGTTCGACGCCTATCGGGAGACTGTTCTGTATATAAAATAGCAGTCTCATATCCCGGAAACTAATATCGGACGTGTCGAAATCGGATGTGTCGGTGAGTGTCAGGTTAATATCTTTCAATATCAGCGGAACCAGTATTTTAGCACGTGCCGACAGCCGGCTGTCGCTACGGATGGCGTTCGCCTGCCGTATTCCGTTCGGGTTGGTTTTAACACGTATGACGGTTTCCAGTCTTTTGGGTAACACATTCAGCACATCGCCCGGGACAGTCAAGGTGGCAGCCGTGCGTTCGGTTGCACCCAAGGCGGTCGGGGCAGCTATTTCCATACTGTCGACCCGCCGCCGTTCGACCTCCGGCGACGTATATAAATTAGTGTAGGAACGAATGGTATCAATCACCGCACGCAAGGGCAATACCAGTGAATTATCCATTTCGAGGGCAAGGGAGGCCTCTTTCAGATCCCAAGTGCCATTTATGTTCTCGAAATCGCCGATATCGATCGAGGCAGAGGCGTATTCCGTGCGCTGCCCAAAGTAGCCGTGCGCTTCGCCAATGGCGAGGGACGTTATATCGGCTCTCAACTCCAAGTCTATGTAGTCCATGGTGGACGACACTACAAAGCCGGTTGTTCTATAGGTGTATCCGACTTCTATCTTTTGGTCGAACGGAACGGTTAGCGTATAATCCTGTAAAGAACTGATGCCGGGAGTTTCCGTACCTACATCAATAGTGGCGGTAAAAGCCACGCCACCCTTTGTTAATGCGGGAATAGTAACGGTCAATGTGCCGCCGCCGATAAATGCCCTCGTATTGGTCAATTGCAGCAAACCGTCGGAGAATGTAATGCTGGAGGGTTCTGCGTCAGCATTAAAAGTAAGATAGTTGCTTTCGACGTCCGATCGCTCAAACCCGGGCACTTGATAGTTGCCACCGATGATTACTCCCGACGGCACTGATATGCTGATAGCGTCGAACGTCAGATGCTGGTCGGGCATAGAGAACAGTTCATCGGCGCCGGGCATGTCGATTTCGCCCAAGTCGTACACAAAATAAGCCAGCCCGTCGATAAATTGAATATGATCGCTCTCCAGCGCATCGGCGACATACAGGGTATCCGATAATAAGGGCAGGTGTAATGTGGGATTCAGGTTATCGAATTTCAAGTTATCGAACTTAAAATCGTCTTCGTCATAACAAGCTATACACAGTAGAAAAACAGTGCATAACAACCTGTTTTTAAAACCACTGTAAAACCATTTCATAATTGTTGATATTTAATTTATGTATTTATTTTCTTTTTTTACTTACCTATTCGCCAGCGCTTGAACAGTCGGGAGTTGTCGGGGAAAATGCCGTGTTGCACTGTCCGGACATCGGAAATCACATAGAACACCTGCGGGTCGAATGTCGTAATCAGTTTTTCGACTTTGGCCGCTGTGTTGCGATTGACTACCGTTTGTACAATATGTACTTCGCCTTCTATCCCTTCGCCCTTACACAGCGTAGCGCCAAAGCCTTCTTTGTTGAGTATGGCGACTAAGGTTTTGCCGGCTTTTTTCGTGTAGACACGAATCAGTTGCGTACCGATAGCCAGCCGTTCTTCGACCCAAATACCGACGATGCTGCCCGTCGCATAGCCACCCGCGTAAGCTATATAGCATAGCAAATCGTGCGTTGCCGTAAGAATGCGACTGATGACCAGAATCCATATAAATACTTCGAGAAAACCGACTACCGGAGCCAGATATTTTTTTCCTTTAGAAATAAAAATAATGCGCATCGTTCCCAATGTTACATCACAAATACGGGCAACGAATACCAAAAAAGGTAAGTAGGGATAATTGAAAAGCGTATCTAACATAGCTGTCTATCATGCGAGATTGTGACCGCGGAGGGATTCAAACCCCCGACTTTCAGAACCGGAATCTGACGTTCTATTCAACTGAACTACGCGGCCAGAATTTTTACCCTTCGGTAAAACCGATACAAAGATAGTACTTTTTTTGAAATTAGGAGTTGCGTGATGCGTGAAGGGTGCATTTCAAATTGTCGCAATGACGTCCGTCGGCTAAAGCGACGGCAAT
>JAIRKX010000168.1 GCA_031259805.1 Prevotellaceae bacterium
CTACTGCCAACAATGCGCCTTCATAAAAAGCATGGTAATTTTCCACATTCTTCTGTTTGGCCGACAGCGCCTCCGCAACTCCGGCGTCGACAACTGCCGTGTCGGTCGGCGGCGGCGCATCGGGTACAAGCAACGGCAGGATTAACGCCACATTCAGCGGACGTGTAAACGGTATAATCGCTTCGGCCGAATCGGCCAACGGCAACAGGTACACTCCTTGTGGCAGCGGGGGTGCATCCCTTTTATCCTTTTCACCCGCTTCATCCTGTTCAGTCTTTTCGACCGGCGGAATGGATAACAAGGCATCGCGCATCAATGTGCCGTTATTAAAGGCATCGGGATTCAGCCGGCGTAACTCGTCGGCCGTAACGCCGTATTGTGCGGCAATGCTCCACAGCGTTTCGCTCGCCTTTACGATGTGATACAAAGGACGCGTTGCCGGCGTGGTTTTTTTAGTCGTATCCGGTGGCGGTGTTTCCGTTTCGGGAATCTTTGGGGCGACAACGGGTTCGGCGGCAACGGGAGCCGCATTCGCCTCAGTAACCGGAATCCGGATATTCCGACCGACTTTCAGTCCTTCGGACAACTCGGGGTTGGCCTGCGTAATCCATTCGACGGTTACGTTGTAGGCTTTACTTAGCGAATAAAGCGTTTCGCCTTTTTTTACTACATGTACATAATACAGTACTCCGTCGATACGCACTTTTTCCGTCGATCGTTCAATGGCCACCTGTGCCGTGGCTATGGTTGCCCAAAGGAAGCACATAAGAAAACACCGCGTTGTGCGCATTCCTTTTCGCGACCGGTGTGTATGTTTATTATTATCGGTATTCATCTCCCTGTTTGTTATTGCTGTCCGGGCATTTTCTTTGGCTGGCGATTACAGTAACCGTGCCAGCAGGTTGCCCACATTGGTTTCGATACGTTCGTAAATATTTTCGGGGTATGGTTCGCGCACCAGGGCCGAGCCGGTGATTTTTTCGTACAGTTCAATATAGCGGTCGGTGATGCCGGCAACCACTTCATCGGTCATTTCCGGTACCGGTTGGCCTGCTTGCCCGCTAAAGTTGTTTGCCATCAACCATTCGCGTACAAATTCTTTGGATAGCTGCTTTTGCGGTTCGCCTTTTGCAAAGCGTTCGGCATAGCCATCGGCGTAGAAGTAGCGCGATGAATCGGGGGTGTGGATTTCGTCAATCAGATATATTTTGCCGTTCTTTTTGCCAAATTCGTATTTTGTGTCAACCAGCAACAGACCCTGCTGCGCAGCCATTTCGGAGCCGCGCCGGAACAAGGCCAGCGCATAGTTTTCCAGTTGCATGTAATCCGCTTCGTCGACTATGCCGCGCGCCATAATCTCGCTACGCGAAATATCCTCGTCGTGCAACCCGTGTGCAGCTTTAGTCGTAGGCGTGATAATGGGCGCGGGGAAGGCTTGATGCTCGCACATCCCTTCGGGAATAGCGACGCCGCAGATTTCGCATGCGCCGTTTTTGTAGGCCCGCCATGCACTGCCGGTCAGGTACCCGCGTACAATTATTTCGACGGCAAACGGCTCGCAACGATGCCCGACGGTAACCATCGGGTCGGGCGAGGCAATGCGCCAGTTGGGTACAATATCTTCGGTCGCCGCCAGAAATTGAGCGGCAATTTGATTCAGTATTTGCCCCTTGTAGGGAATGCCTTTCGGCAATACCACATCAAAGGCCGAGATACGGTCGGTGGCAACCATTACCAGATAGCGGTCGGCAACGGTATAGACGTCGCGTACTTTGCCGGTATAGACGGCGGTTTGTTGGGGAAACCGGAAATTTGTTTTTATCAGCGCTTTCATTGTGGAGACGTAGGATTATTGCACGTGTACTTCTGCTTTTATAGCGGATACGATTTTCATTGCGACGTCCATTCCTTGTGTGGTAATGGTTCCGGTGATGTTTTGCGTAATATCCGAGTGGCGCGGCAGGCCGGTTTTCAGGTCTATTTCGAGGCGTCCGTCTTGGATTGTTCCTTCGAGGTTGCCGGACATCCCTTCAAAGGCCGATAGCCGGAGTAACGACGAGACGGAGACCATCGCCGCATCCGCCGTTACCGATTGGAGTCGGTAGACGCTTTCCGCACTGGCGTGCATGCCTCCTACGTTCATCGTCTGCACGATTGTCCACGTGTCGTTGGGCTGTACGGCTTTGTCGGGATATATTTTGAACGATTGTTCAATGGAACTTTTAATCGCCTCGTTGTTCAGGACGCTTTTCAGCATTTCGCCGGCAACGGCCGATTCGTTCATTCCCGCCAGCGATTTTGCGATACTGCCGGCAATGGCCTCAAGTCCCCATACGGAAATCACCGAGCCGTCGGGCGATAAGGCCGCGTTGTAGGGCTGCCCGATCAGAGGGGTGAAGATTTTTTTCATCATCTCATCTCCTTGCGAGGAGTTTTCGGTCGGCTTGCGCGAGTCGTACCGGAAGCTCGAGGCAGGGCTCGACACTTGTATCGCCACGTCGCGATACGTAAATTTCACGTTGATTTGCTCGGTGTTCTTTTCGGTTACTACCATATCGTAGCCGATGCGTATGGAGTTTTCTATCGTGATAGTTTGCCCCATCAGCGATTGGGTCATTTGTTGGGCGACTTCGGTCTGGTACCGGTAGGTAACGCCCGTTTCGGGGTTGAACGAAAGAGTAACCTGCGCCTGCAATGTTGTAATCCCCGCAAAGAAGCCTAAGGCGACAAGGAAGGATGTGATTGTTGTCATTTTTTTCATGGTAATGGTAAACTAATTAATTATTTATTTATGCAAACTTACGTAAATTTTTTGGAATAGGAGTAATCGAACCAGGACGTGTTAACACGTCTTAATCTCTTGAAGCAGGTTCAGGAGGTTGTTTTGAATATTCGTGTCATCTTCGGCGGTGGTGTTGCCGTTGGCGTCAAGCCGGAAACAGGTAAAAAAACAAAATAATACGGACAACAGGTTGTTCATGGAACAAAGGTACGAAATTTTTTAAGGTTTATTGTCAACCTATATCAGGACGTAACACCCATGCGCCAGATAATCTCCATAGCCGCCGAAGCATGCCCGGAAAATAGAAAAATCCACGCAGGAGATGAAAAATAGAAAATTGAAAGTTGAAAGTGGGTGAAAAATAGAAAAATCCTCGTAGGAGATGAAACTTATCTCGTAGGAGATAAAACCTATCTCGTAGGAGATAAAACTTATCTCGTAGGAGATAAAACCTATCTCGTAGGAGATAAAACCTATCTCGTAGGAGATAAAACCTATCTCGTAGGAGATAAAACCTATCTCGTAGGAGATATTTTCGAAAAAACAAGCAACCAAAACAAAGTTCGACATATTAATTTTTTAAATTTCAACAAAATAAAAAAAAATTGTACAACTTATGGTTTTTATGGTCGGCGCGATTGTCGGCCTTGCAGTAAGCCTTTTCCTGTCGGAGATTGGCAGTATTATCTTAACAGGCGGCGGCCTTACTATCGCCGTAAGGGGGTTGCGTCGAAGCCACCGACATTATAGTCGAAGTCAAAGTAACGGTAATCAACGCCGCCGACGGCACGACGGAAGCCTGCCGCCAACTGACCACCCGCCTGCACCCTGTATCCTCGCACACAATTCCTAATTTTTCCGTATTTTTGCAGCGTATTATTGAAAAAATGATGTAAGTTCTGTTAAAAAATGAAAGAAAGGGGCCCGAAGTGATTCGTGCCCTTTTTTTATTCTCCATTACCCCCCTTTTTTCCTTAAGGTAGTCTTTGTCAGTCGCCACAATGAGGCAACAAATGTCCATGAAATCAATAGCGCTTCAAAAAAAAATTAGAATTTGTATATTTTTTTTTATCTTTGTAAAGATTATACTCATATCCTAAATGTAGTAGTAGCTGATAGAATAATCAAACAATCAAAGGCTTATTACAGGAAACATCGGCAGGCACTGTTTCCCCGTACGACAAAAAGGATAAAAGCAACAATCATAAAAAATAAATAAAAACAACAACCATTGTAATGAAGCATTATAATGAGCGGGCAATAGGTTTTGGGCGTAGCATTCATTATGTCGGGGCCTATTGTCCGATAAAAACTAACAGTTATGTTAACTATTAATAAAGTAAATCAAAGTTTTACTATGTTCAGCCGAAAGGCAGCCGTATTGATTTTTACCTTTCTATGCGTATCTTCTATAGGGTACGCGCAAGGTTTGACGGCCAACAATGATGAAGTGTATATCGGGCCACTGGAGACAGTGCGGGTGAACGTAGTGCGGAATGATGTGGTTACGTGTAATAGCCATACGTTGCGTATTGTCGGTTATAACTCAACGAAAGGGACTGCGACGTTGAGTGGCGATTTTATTGTTTTCCGTCCGGCGCCTTCCGTGCGCGGGGAAACAGTTACTATCCAGTATGGGGTAACCTGTAATAATATAGAAAAAACGGCGACCCTGTCGGTACATGTTTCGGATTATAATCGTCCGGGGAATGTTATTGCGCCGGATGTGGAGTGCTTGACGCCGTTTCCGTCGGACGTTTCGTTTAACGTGTCTAATAAGTTTAATACCAATACGGCGAATCCAAGCCACAGTCACCGGTTGCTGATGTATTCGATACCATTGGTAGGCGACCTGAACGGCGATATGAAACCGGAGATCATATCCATAGGCCTTCGAAGTTTGTATTCGCAAGTAACGGCCAGCGCCAGGTATATCGTCATCATGGATGGCCAGACCGGAGCCACGTTAGTCGAGTTTAACACGGAGTGTTCATTTATCGTATCCAGCGACCAGCCGGACGCCAGCGCCTATCATTCATCCCCCTCCTATATGGCTATTGCCGATGTGGATAATGACGGGAAAGGCGAAATTATAATGGCTTTTCCTGTGGCGCGCAATACCTCAGGGTCGTCGATCAATGCGGATCATAGCGAGCAGTTGTTTGCCTACAAGGTTACTACCAACAGTGCGAATGAAATCACCGGTTTGCAGCAATACTGGAAAGCGTCTGACGAATATAAAGCGCCGCTGACCGGTACCAACCACTTGGTCTACGACGTCCCTGCGCCATATATTGCAGATCTGAACGGCGACGGCATTCCCGAAGTAATCGTATACAATAAGATATACAATGCGCAAACAGGACGGTTGCTGATGGCATGGGACGGCCCTGCGGCAGTTCCCAAAAACAGTTCCCTCACCTCGGGCACAGGCCTCTATGCTTACGAAAACAGCCTTATATACACGGATTTGTCAACATCCAATAACGTGTACAACAGGGCATTTACCGGTCGTCGTCCGAGCACATCCACATCGGTGTGGAAAGACGATTATATCGCCGTGATGGCAGTGGAAAACATGGATACCGACGACGATCTGGAAGTCATAGCGGGCAACCGGATTTATAAATTCCAATTTTCTTATCTTGGGAAAGACGGGGAGTCTGGCAGTCATACGGATAATACTTATACGACGATCGAAGGCCCGCGAAGCGTTACCCTGCCTACCGGCACAAGCACAAGCGTAACCTATTACCTGAGTGATGGGTTTACTCGTGTGGCGGATGTGGACGGAGACGGTTACCCGGAAGTTATTACCGTCAGTGAAATTGCTACTACCGGCGCTTATGGCAGTCGCGCCGGCGGATTGATTACGGTTTGGGACCCTCGCTATAATACGACCATCAAGGCTGCTTCTGCTTTTCACGGGAACGGCGGGGTCGTAGAACATATTCCAACCTTCGGTGTGCCGTTCGTCGGCGATATTAACGGGAAGACGGACGGGGGCTGGAACGGCGGACAGTTCACTAAGAAGTTGCCGGAAATCGGGTTTATTACCGGCGACTTGTATATCAACAGCAGTACATCTACTCCCAAACGCAACGGCATCACGTTTCACCCGTTGAGCGATATGAATTTGCGACAGGGCATGGGCTGGGATAATAATAATACCTCTGCCTCAACCCGCCGCTTCAACCGTTCGGTATCCGGTGGACAGGGGCATATCTTCGCCGTTACGTATTGCGACTACGACCAGGACGGCGCCGTCCCTTTCCACCAGCGGCTGAAGCTAAGCTGGGCAATGGAGCACAGCGACCGTTCGGCCAATACCGGTCTGACGATTTTCGATTTTAACAACGACGGCGCCAAAGATTTGGTATATCGTGATGAGGAGACATTGCGGGTAATCTCTCCCAAATATGGAGGCAAGGATTACATAGATATTAATGAAACAGTGGGAACGGGTACCTCCGTTCTGTTCCGGACGGATGCTTATTCGTTTACGGGCTTTGAAGCGGCGATTGTGGCGGATGTTAATATGGATGCCAGCGCGGATATTGTAGTTACCAATGCGCAATCGTCCGGAGACCATCTCGACGGGTGGGTGAGCGTGTTTGAGTTTTCGGGCACTAAATGGGCGCCGGCGCCGCCCGTATGGAATCAGGCGTATTACAACCCGACGCAGGTGCGGGAGGATTTGACGATACCGGCGCGTCCGCAATCGCTGTCTACAACCTATACACTGGGCGGGGAAACGATTACACCCTATAACGGCGCATGGATACAGCAGCCGATAGTGAAAGAGGGAACAGACTATGTGCCGGTGATACGCCTTCCCGATGCGGTACTGACGAAGATGGTTGTTTCAAGCGTCAACCCGACACAGGTTACATTGACTATCTTTAACAGGGGAACAGCCTCTATCAATGCCAACACGCCAATTACGTTCCGCGATGGAGGCGGCGCCGGCCTGTCGCTGGAAAACAGCCCGGTGATAACGACGCTTCCGGTGGGTGTCGATATTTTCCCCAATGAGCACGTAACCCGCACGTATACGCTTACGGGAAATTACAGCAATAAATTAATTTGGGTGCGTATTATGGACAACGGCACGTCTTTCCCCGCGCCGGGCTATGACGATTGTATGATAAGCGATAACAGCAATCAGATTTCCGGTTCCGACTGCGTGCCCGAATACGTCATCACCGCCTCGCCGGATACGGTGCTGTGTGGCCACAGCGGCGGGGCGCCGGCTACTTTAACCGTTACCCTTGCGGGAGCCACTCACACCGGTGCACTGGCCTATCAATGGTACAGGGATGAGACGCTCATCGCCAATGCGACCGCACATTCCTATTCGACGTCGTTGCCGGGTGATTATACCTGCTTTGTGACGGAAGGCGTTTGCCGCGATTATACGCCGGTGAAGACGCTCGTCGTCCAATACATGGAGGCGTTAGACGACTATATCGGCATTTTCGGGGGGGTGCGAACAATTATAGACGTCCTTAAGAACGACATTGTACCGGCCGCCTGCAATCCGGTGGTGAGCGTTACGGAGAACCCGCAGCACGGGACGTGTGAAATCTACCTCAATTGTATAGAATATACCATGGATCCCACCTTTACCAGCGGCATGGATACGCTAACCTACCGTCTTGCCGACGGCGTTACGGCGAAGGTATACATTACGGTAAGCGAAGACCCCGATAATGTCATGGAGGAGGCCTGCTATATTCCTCCCATACCCACCGAATGGACTATTGCCGAAGGCTGGAAAAGCCAGTACGGCGATGTGGAATCGCACCGCCCGTGGTATGTCGGCGATTTGGATAAGGATGATATTCCCGAAATTGTAGCCCTGTCGCTCGACGGCAAACATTCGGACAGCTATAACACGGAAGTGTATAATAAAATAGTGATATTCCCCGGACACGATAGAGACAATCCGATAATTATTAATACGGTGGATTTTGGGGGAGATTACTATATCTCTGCCTACGGAATAGCCAAGATAGACTGCTGCGAAGGGATTATCGTAGTCGCAGGCGCCGACGGGTACCTGTATGCGTACAGCTATGTAACTAAAGCGGAGAAGTGGAGATCGAACCAGCCGGCGCTATGGAATACGGATACTCGAATAGGCGCCCCGACAATTGGCTTTGCCGATTTCAACAACGACGGCATTCCCGAAGTCTATACCGGAAACAGGGTATTTAACGCGGTAAACGGATACTTATTATGCGATGGAGAAGGCAATAACAAAGGATTTTCTATCCAGAACAGCGCCTCTTACGGCGGCAGTTTTCCCGTTGCAGTAGATGTTGACGGCGACCGAAAACTTGAATTAGTAGCCGGCAATCAGGCGTATAAAGTAACCGAATCGGCAGGCGTATGGTCGATGACAGTATATAAAACGATTGCTCCACCTGTATTAAGCAATGGTGTTCAAGTGGTGGACGACGGGCATGTATCTATTGTCAATTTAAATAACGACGGCCAGCCGGATGCCCTTATCAGTCTCGTTCAATATACATCTGGCGTTTATTATTCGATTTTATACGGTTGGGATATTATGAACAACCAGCTATTATTCCGCGAACATTATGAATCGCCGACAAAAAGCATACCGTTCGTTGGCAATATCGACGGCGACAAACACCCGGAAATACTAACCCTGTTTAATAATCACCTGCGGGCATACAAGTTGCCAGGTACGTTTGGCAGCACGACCGGATTGACGCTGTTTTGGGACCTTGCGGTAGACGAGAATCTCGGACATACAGGTATTACCTCATTTGATTTTAATCAGGATGGCGCCGCCGAATTAGTATACCGCGACCGGAGTCAGTTACGGATTATCGACGGAAGTCAGAATCCGCCGGTCAGTTTGGATTCGCTTCCCTGTACATCGACTACAACATGGGAACTTCCGATTGTCGCCGATGTAGATGGCGACAGAATGGCGGAGATTGTGGTGGCCGGCGGAACGGCTACCGGAAGTTCACACATGTATATTTACACCTCCGACCTCGCCAACGGGACGCTACCCTGGGCGCCCGCCCGCAGGGTATGGAACCAGTATGCGTATAATGCGGTCAATGTAAACGAAGATTTGACGATTCCGGCCAAGCAGTTTAATCCGGCAACCACTTATCCCGGCCCTAACGGTATATTGGGCGATCCCGACGATATCCACCCGTTTAATACATTCCTGCAACAGCAAACTTCCCTGGATAAATTCGGCAACCCCGTGTTGCTGGCTATTAACGCCGAAATAGCAGGAAATGTGGATGACTTCTATGATGCAACGGGCGATTCGCTGGCTATTACAATGCATGTATATAATGCCGGCAATGCGCCTGTACGCCCGCCGTTCTACATTTCGGTATATAAAGATACGGTTGTCGCCGCCAACCTGATGATTACCGACAGTATTACCGCCTTTATTTATCCGGGACAGACGGAATCTATTCGGATAGTGATACGGGATATCTCGTCGTACCTGCCGATTGACAGTCTGCATGTCCGGTTGAACGACAATGGCGAAGGCCGGTTCCTGCAAGCGGAATGCAACTATTCGACTAATGTCATTATAATGCCCCTGTCGAGTGTATTGATGGCGAATAACGACTATGTAAATACCATTGTGTTTACTCCCGTCCTCATTGATGTGTTGGCCAATGATTCGCTGCCGACCTCCTGTATCAGTCCCGACATTGCTCTCTTGGGAACTCCTGCACACGGCATGGCGTCCATTGTCAACGGACAGGTACAATATATTGCCAATGCCGGTTTTGTGGGGATGGATACCATCCTATACAGCGCGGTTTGCGGAAGCAAAAGCTCTTCGGCGGCGGTATATGTACTTGTACACAGCCAACCCGATAACATGATTGACCTTGGAAGCTGCTTTGAACCGACAGGCAGTGGTACATTCGAAATCCGCGAACAAAACCGGAGTCCGGAAGACGCCACGCATCCGGGAGCTGTAACGCTGGTCGGCGATTTGGACGGCGACGGTATTCCCGAAATCGTATCGGTAGCGTCGGCAGGTGTTGCCGGCGAATACCAAAGAATAGCTATATTGGACGGTAGTACCTTGCAACTGAAGACGAGCATTGATCTCAGTCCGGTCATTACCGAAAACCAGGGCGCGGACGGCTGGATGGCTCCTGCGCCGATGCTGCTGGTCGACGCTAATAGCAACGGTATGGGGGAAATTATCTATGCCCATAACGAGGCGGTACATGCTTATGAAGCCGATACAACCGGCGGCGTATTTAGCATGGTGTATCAATGGAGCACCCCTTACACCCGTCCGGCGGCGGCCAGCACAGGCGTTGCCGCGCTGCCGCATCCCGTGGTTACGGATTTTAACGGCGATAGAATACCGGAACTGGTAGTGTTTAATAAAATACTGAATGCCTCGACCGGCGCTGTCATGGGAGAAACCGAAGCCATTGCCACAGCATACACAGGGCGTAATCCCGAACATTTTAATAAGGCTACCAACTTCCTGACCGTAGCGGATATGGACGGCGACGCCATCCCCGAAATAGTGGCAGGGGCGGCTGTTTATAAAGTAGCGATTTCTTCCGACGGGTTGACGGCTACCTGCCACAAGGTATCGCAAAACACCACTATCGGCGATGGCTTTTCGGCGGTAGCCGATATTGACATGGATGGTCAATTGGAGGTCGTCATTGCGAAGGCGACGTCATCGGATGTTATGGTCTATGTTTGGTGGCCGGATTTCGCAGAGGGCGGTGCAGGCACGTATGCGTCCTATTCTCTGTCGTCGTCGAACGGGCTGCACGCATTCCCGACGGTGGGCGATATTGACGGGCTGATAGATTCTCAAACCGGGAAGAAGTATCCCGAAATTTGTATCCGAACAGCCCATACTATCTCTGCCTTAAAATATAATCCGGCGACGGCAATGCTCGTTCCGGAATGGCAAATAGCTTCGTCCGGCGCTTCGGGGGGATCGGGCATCACCCTGTTTGATTTTAATAATGACGGGATACAGGAATTAGTATACCGCGACCAGACTCATTTGCGTATTATCGACGGGCGCGCGTCCGGCGCCGACTTGGGATCGGTAGCGTGCGCCTCCGATACGGAATGGGAATATCCGGTGATTGCCGATACCGACGGCGACGGCAGTGCGAATATTTGTGTGCCGTGCGGCTATCGCGCCGTTGTATTCGAAAGTGTCGGCAAACCTTGGCCGCCCGCGCGTCAGGTATGGAACCAGACGCCTTACGAATCGCTGCATATCAATGAAAATTTAACCGTATCAATGTGTCCGATCCCAAAGAATATGGCGTTCGACGGGCGATACCCTTACCACGGCGTTTTGCTACAGGTGCCGACGCTGGATCATACCGACTTTTCGGTCGTGCAACCAGTGGCCAATCCCGCCGTTTATTCGATCTGGACAACGCAGTTCGATCAAACAACGGTACGTGTATGGGTGCGTATCGACAACGTCGGGGCGAAGAATACGCACGTCGGGCTGCCGGTAGCGCTTTACGGAAAGGCGTCGGCGGCGTCGGCGGCGGAGTTGTTACAGATTAAGCCGGTCGACGTGGCTATTGTGCCGGCAGGCAGCTATGATATGTATTTCGATGTGCCGGTCGACAGTATTCTTCCCGTGCTGTTTGTCCGCTTGCAGGACGACGGGGTCAACTACCCGGTTGGCGTACCCTTCCTCGATTGCGGCCCGGATAATAACACCGACTCTTGCACTGTTGTCCAAGCTATCAGCGACGTCTATAGCATGCCCTCAACGGTTGCTCATTTTGCGGTGCTCGATAATGACTTTTTGGGCGCTTGCCCGAAAGGGGCATTAAGCGGTTTCGACCTTGTGCAGGGCGTCGGAATGCATCACGGGACAGCTGAAATCACCGCCGATTCGACCCTCCGGTATACGGCCGCAGTCGCCGGAGAAGCATGGATCGACAGCCTTGCCTACTACATCCGGTGCGACGCCGACAGCAGCGCAGCGACGGTCTATATTGTATCGCATAAACCATTGTCGTTATATTATATTGCGTGCTTTTCGGCGACGGTAACCGTAGGCTTTGTCCCTGTTGCCGGCGTGCAGTATGACTGGTATGATGCGCCTGTCGCCGGCAATCTTGTAGCAGGCAATACCGCCCAGCGAACCGTGATAAAAGATAATAGCGCGGTACAGAGCTGGTGGGTAGAGACGAGCTGCCACGGTATTGTATTTCCGCGTATGCGGGTCGATTTGTCAGGGAGTACTGATTGTGGCGGCCCTGATCCTTTCATCGGTTGCGCCACTACGGGCGTGTTGCTCTTCAAGGAAGATTTCGGCGGAAACAGCCCGAGCGATCCGGAGACGCAACCCCACGGAATCTTGCAGGTAACCGACTATTCGTATGTAACGACACTGCAAACCGTCAATCAATATACCATCTCGAAGACCACGAACTCGTTTAGCAACCATGCGGGCTGGTATAAAAATCTGGATGACCATACGACCTCCGGCAACTCTGCTACCGGCTACTTTATCGCTTTTGACGCCGATGCATCTCCCGGACAGTTGTACGCATGTACGATAGATGATTTGTGCCCCGGCCTGAAGCTCTACATTTCCGCATGGGTTACCAGTTTTCTTTCCGAAGATCGTGCCGATAAAACCAATTTGAAGTTTGAGGTAACGGATGCAAACGGGAATGTGTTATCTCAATATTATACCGGGGCTGTTCCCGATGTCAGCCCGGACTGGAAACAGTATGGATTCGAGTTTACCGTGCCTGCCGGAGACACCGCCATTACCTTACGCATTTTTAACCACAGTACGGGCGCCGACGGATGTGATTTTATGATCGACGACATCGAAATCCGTTTCTGTGTGCCGGGCGTCTACACACCCTTTGGCGAGCAAGGGATTTGCGTAGGCGATACGCTTCGACTTTCCGGCGAATATACGGACGACGGCACATTTGGCGACGATTTGATTGCGCAGTGGGAATATTCGACGACCGGCAATCTGAATGACCCGGCGGCATGGACGCCGGTCGGTGCACAAGCTGACACGAATAACGGACGCATCAGCCACGAATATATCGTCCCGAATACAACGGCCGGACACGCCGGATATTACCGAATGGTGGTAGCCAACGCCGCTACCGTTAACCGTTTCAAATGTTGTGTTACATCGAGTGCGGTGCAGGTAACGGTCGAATCGCCGCCGGCGCGGCCGGTTATCCGTCCGGTAGCGAACACCTGCGCCGGCGGGGAATTGGTATTTAGCGTGCCTGCGCTTTATGCGGCATACGAATGGCGGGCAAACGACAGCCATGGGCCTGTAAGCGGTACGCTGCCCTACCTGATAGCCTCCTCTGTCGGCGTCCACACGTACGTAGTACAGGTACAGAGCGCGCAGGGCTGCCGGAGCGATTATTCGCTCCCTGTAAGCGGCGAAATCGAAGCGGCCGCCGCTACGCCCACCAGCGCCATTACCTCCCTGAGAACCGACTACTCGACCTCTCCACCGACGGTTACCTTCGTCGTTGCATGGCCTGACAATACGCACGACTGTCGTCATCTGACGGACATCTGGCTCTTTATAGACCACCAGCCGATTGCCAATCACTCGACCGGCCAATGGACGCGCGCCACACTGGCCGGCGCGCCCACGCTCGACGCAGCCTCCGCCGCCGGCGGGTCGGTGAGCACAGCGCCGGGCAACGACAGGGGATTCTGGCTACATGGCCTCGCCGGAGCTTACAGTGCAACCATTACCGTTCCGGTAACGGCGCTGTCGCCTACATTCTCGTGGTGCGCCTACGCATCGAATTATCCACCGAATGCCACGCCAGCCAGCAACGACTCGTACAATCTACACGGCACGGCGCCCTTTACAGTCAATGACGTATCGTTGGGGCCGGCGACTACCTTCGCCGGTTGCATCCATAGCCTGACCGACGCAACCGGCTGCCCGGGACTTATACCGACGCCGCCGCAAATCGTTTCGATAACCCCCGCCGCGCCGACAATCACCGCCGGCGACAGCGTTACGCTATACGTTATAGCCACCGAGGCGGTCGAATACAGTTTCGACAACGGCGTCACATGGTCGCCTAACGGGCATCTGACCGTCGCGCCGGCTACCACCACCACTTATACTGTCCGCGTAAAATCGCGCGGAGGTTGCACGGAGGAGAAGGGAACGATAACCGTAACGGTTAATGGGTAATTACGCATCAGGCAATCATCAGCCCGACGGATACGCTAATTTCGGCCCGACTGAAACCATGGTTTCAGCCGGGCTGAGATTATAGTGCCGGTCGCGAGCAGGCAAGTCCTATTTATTTCTTACTTTTGCAAAAAAAACGACTCATTATGCGTATAGGATTTGATGCGAAACGCGCATTCCGGAACTTTACCGGACTTGGCAACTACAGTCGCGCGACGATTTCTATTCTGTCGGACTTTTATCCCGACAATCAGTACTTTTTATACACGCCGTTCTACAAGAAGCATCCGTTACTGTCATTTGCTCACCGGCCAAACATTACGGTGCGCGGCCCCGAAGGCTTTTTAAAACGCATTCCGTCGGCATGGCGATCGTTGGGGGTAGCCGACGATATTCGCTTCGATAAAATCCAACTCTTCCACGGGCTGACCGGCGAGCTGCCGATGGTCATCGGAGCAAAAACACGCACTATTGTAACCGTCCATGATTTAATATTCCTGCGGTATCCTGAGTATTACAAGTCGTTCGATCGCTGGATTTATACACGCAAGTATAAGGCCGCCTGCAATCGCGCCGATTTGGTGATTGCCATCAGCGAACAGACGAGACAGGATGTGACGGAGTTCTTCGGTATCGACGAACGAAAAATCCGGCTGGTATATCAGGGATGCGACCCGCAGTTCTACCATCCGGCGACGGACGTGGAAAAACGCAACGTATGCGCACTGTACCATTTGCCGGCAAAGTATGTATTGTATGTCGGTACAATCGAAGAACGGAAGAACCTGACAACGCTGGTGAAGGCGCTGCCGCTGCTGCCGGACGACATACATCTGGTAGCCGTAGGACGAGGGATGGCCTATTGTACCAAGGTAAAAGAAGAAATCGCAGAACTGAAGCTATCACATCGGGTACTGTTCTTGCACTCGGTAGCATTCAACCACCTGCCGGCCATTTACCAGCAGGCGCAGGTTTTTTGCCTTCCTTCGTTGTTCGAGGGGTTTGGCATTCCCGTACTGGAAGCCCTTAACTCCCGCATACCGGTGATCACCTCGAATGTTTCCAGCCTGCCGGAAGCCGGCGGCCCAAGCGAACTGTATGTTACCCCAACCGACGAAGCGGAGATAGCCGCCGCTATCCGTCGCGTACTCGCCGACGCCGGCCTGCGCCGGCAAATGATCGACGGCGGGATGGCACACGCCGCCCTGTTCCATGAACAGTCCATTGCTCAAAACATGTGGAACGTCTACCGCGAACTACTGCCATGACCGCCGTCGTGCAACAGGCCGTGCAGACATTACACGCCGGCGGGCTGATCCTCTACCCGACGGATACCGTATGGGGCATTGGGTGCGACGCCACCAATGCGGCGGCTGTAGCAAAAATCTTTGCGCTCAAGCGCCGCACAGACCGCCGGAGTCTCATCGTACTGATGATCGACTCCTCCATGCTGCGCCGGCATATTGTGCAACTGCCTGCCGCCGCCTCCCGCGCGGCAGAAGCGGCCACGACGCCCCTGACCATCATCTACCCGCAGGCGCGGAATCTGGCGGAAAATGTGCCGGCAGCCGACGGCAGCGTGGCTGTGCGCCTTGTTCGACATCCTTTCTGCGAACAATTGATACGGTCTTTCGGCCAACCGCTTGTATCAACGTCGGCCAATATATCGGGACAGCCGGCGCCCGTCGGTTTTGCGGACATCGACGGGGCAATCCGGTGCGGCTGCGACTTTATCGTCCCGCCCGTCTACGAAGGAACACCCACTCGACGTCCATCATCAATCATCAAAATCGGACTGCACGAAGAAATAGAAATCATCCGTCCATGAATAAAGATAACATACATAAAATGCCTGTTCAGATTCGCTTTAGCGATATCGACGGCATCGGCCATGTGAATAATGTAAAATATAGCGAGTACTTTGACATCGGGCGACTGCACTGCCTGCAGGAAGCCTTCGGACGAACGCTGAACTGGGGCGACAGGCAAACCCTCGTCCTCGTGCATACCGAAGCCAACTATCACCAACCGACATTTTTGTACGACACCATCGAAGTGCACACCGCTGTTGTCGAAATCGGAGAGCGGAGCGTACAGATGAAACAATGTATTGTCGATGCGAGCGGCGCCGTCCGCGTCGAAGGATTCAGTATCCTTTCCACATTCGACATGGAAACCGGACAGTCATTTCCCCTCCCGACAGCATGGAGGAAGAAATTGATGCATAACTTAAAATACAATCCGGCGGGCGTGGCAGAAAAGGCATAGGGCGTAAAGCGTGCGACAACTTTCGGCAAAAAAATGTAGTTTTATTGTTATAATGTTGCAATATTAAATTATTTGTTGTAACTTTGCTGCATTATTAATGCCGCTGAATAGTGATAAGAATACTATCTATTATACTGATCTCCTTGCTGCATACGTTGCCGATGCATGCACAGCAGCCGGCTGCGCACGACAGTATTACGGAACTGGAACCCGTAACGGTATCCTCCGACAGTCCGCGCAACCGCATGATGCAATCTGCGTATAGCCGCCGGGTGGTTGAGGGAAGCTGGGTTGAGCAAAACATGGCCGGCAGCCTGATGCAAAGTCTCGAAAGCCTGCCTGGCATTCAGGCCGTAAGTATTGGCGCAGGCATATCACGACCTGCGATACGGGGACTGGGGTTTAACCGGATGGTTGTAGCCGAAGACGGCATTAAACACGGGGGGCAGCCCTGGGGCGAAGAGCATGGATTGGAAATCGACCAGTTTGCCATAGACAACGTCGAAATTATCAAAGGCGCCGGCGCGCTGCGGTACGGCTCGGACGCCATTGGCGGGGTTATCAATGTGCGGCACGGGAAAATGCCGCTCCGGAACATCGAAGGAAAAGTCCATTTGATGGCAAGAAGCATCAACGAATCCCTCGGCATGACGGCGCAGGTAGCCGGTCGAAGGCGCCGGTTTTGGTTCCGTGCGGCGATGACCGCCGTCGACTATGCCGATACCCGCGTGCAGGCCGACAGCATTCAATATCATTCTTACTATATTAAGCTCCACAACCGCCGGCTGCGTAATACGGCCGGGAAAGAGCAAAACGCTGGGCTGGCGCTGGGCTATGCAGACGACCGGTTCAGCTCCACAGTGCTAATTACTAATGTGTATGCAATGAATGGCTTCTTCGCGAATGCGCACGGTCTCGAAGTCCGTCTGTCGAGCATTGACTACGACCGCTCGCGACGGGATATTGACCTGCCATACCATTCAGTTAATCACTTCAAAATAAGCAATCACACAGAATGGCAATCGGGACGCTGGAAGGTAGAGGGGCATGCGGCATACCAGCATAACGGACGCGAGGAATACGCAGAGCCCATATCACACGGCTATATGCCCGTCCCGGCTAATACGTTGGAACGACAATTCCGCAAGGAAACATACAGCGCCGGCGCGGAGTTGACCTGTCTGTGGAGCAACCGGCAGGCGCTCCATGCGGGCGTCGAGGTGGAACATCAGCAAAACAGGCGCGACGGATGGGGGTTTATCATTCCCGACTTCAGTACGACGGCGGCAGGTATTTATGCGATGGATCGCTTCCTGCTGTCCGACAATCTTATTCTGACTGCCGGGGTGCGCCTCGACCGGACAGGCACGCACATTAAGCCTTATCGCGACTGGTATAAGACGCCTGCGGCGAATGGCGACAGCGTGTATCAGGAGCGGGCGACGCAAGTGCGGCGGCTGTTTACCTGCGTGACAGGGTCGGCGGGCATTAATTATCATGTGAAACAGTGGACGATGAAGTTCAATTTCGGGAAAAGCTTCCGTGCGCCTATCCCCAAAGAGTTGGGCGCAGACGGGGTAAACTACAGTATCTTTCGTTATGAGAAAGGCGACGCGGAGCTTCAGCCGGAGGAATCGTATCAGTTAGACGCCGGCATTCATTGGGGTAACGATCATATCGAGTGTAT
>JAIRKX010000171.1 GCA_031259805.1 Prevotellaceae bacterium
TGGGAAACTTTACCAACCGGATGGGAAATCTTACCAACCGGATGGGAAACCATGTAATTTTAAGTATTAATTTAACGATATGAAGGGGTGGAGTTCTGCCTTAGTTGGTATGATTGACATGATTCCCTTTTTCCCTCTGCACCTGTCTCTCTGTACATGTTCTCCAAGCTCACGCCATTGTCAATTTCTTGTTGAAAAAACGTTCCCTCGCACTCTTTTTCCCGGATGAGTAGAAAAATCAACGAGTACACGGCCACGGCGAAGTCGCTGTACGTTGAAATCAAAGGGATTTTATGGTAGGCCGTTATTGGGGGAATATCCCTACCTTTGCCGTCGCATACGGTTTCGGAGGGCCGGATTAAAAGAGAATCCTGTGCGAATCAGGAACTATCCCCGTAGCTGTAAGTTTTACGACGATTACGCACCCTTACGCCACTGTCGGGTTCGATGGGAAGGCGTGTAATCGGAAACAAGTCAGAAGACCTGCCGTATGCCGACGACCGGCGTGCTTTCGGGAGAAAAGCCACAGGTACAGATCGGAAACAATTATAAAATAATATGGAGTTATTTATCATTAAACGAAACGGAGAACGAGAGCCATTCTCCATGGAGAAAATCAAACGGGCAGTATCGCGGGCATTCCTGTCGGTCGGGGCTTTTGCTTCGGAGGAGACGCTGGCCAGCCTGATGTGCCGACTGCATATTGCGAACGACACGACGGTGGAGGATATCCAAAACCAAGTAGAAATAGCCCTGATGGCCGAACGCTATTATACTGTGGCGAAAGCCTACATGCTCTACCGCCGGCAACACACGGAAGACCGTGAGGTGCGCGACAAGTTGAATTTCCTGATGGAATACTGCGATGCTCGCAATGCGGCCACCGGCAGCAAATACGACGCCAACGCCAATGTAGAAAACAAGAATGTGGCAACGCTCATCGGCGAATTACCCAAATCGAACTTCATCCGCCTCAACCGCCGTCTGCTGACCGACCGCCTGAAGGAAATGTACGGAAAAGAATTAGCCGATAAATACCTCGACTTGCTGAAACGACACTATATATATAAGAATGACGAAACCAGCCTGTCCAACTACTGCGCCAGCATTACGATGTACCCGTGGCTGATTGGCGGCACGATACCCATCGGTGGAAATTCCAAAGCGCCGACCAACCTGAAATCGTTCTGTGGCGGGTTTATCAACATGGTTTTTATGGTCTCGAGCATGTTGAGCGGCGCGTGTGCTACACCGGAATTTCTAATGTACCTTAATTATTTCATCGGGCTGGAATACGGACAGGATTACTACCTCCGTGCGGACACGGTCGTTGACCTTTCGGTGAAACGACGCACGATCGACAAGGTCATTACCGACTGCTTCGAGCAAATCGTCTATTCCATCAACCAGCCTACCGGCGCACGCAACTATCAGGCGGTATTCTGGAATATCTCCTACTATGACCGTTTCTATTTCGATAGCTTGTTCGGCGACTTCCGCTTTCCCGACGGCAATCCTCCCGACTGGGATTCGCTCAGCTGGCTCCAGAAGCGATTTATGAAATGGTTCAATCGCGAACGCACGCGCACGGTGCTCACGTTCCCTGTCGAGACCATGGCGCTGCTGACCGAGAACGGCGATGCCAAAGACCGCGAATACGCCGATTTCACATCTGAAATGTATGCCGAAGGCCATTCGTTTTTCACCTATATGAGCGACAATGCCGACTCGTTGAGCAGTTGCTGTCGCCTGCGAAATGAAATTCAGGATAACGGATTCAGTTATACTTTAGGCGCAGGCGGCGTATCGACCGGCTCGAAAAGCGTGCTGACCATTAACCTGAACCGTTGCGTGCAGGAAGCCACCCGACAGGGCATACATTACCTGTTTTTCCTCGAAGACATCGTCGATCTGGTGCACAAAGTGCAATTAGCCTACAACGAGAACCTGAAATACATGCAAGCGAAAGGCATGTTGCCGCTGTTCGATGCGGGCTATATTCACATCGGACGCCAATACCTCACCGTCGGGGTTAACGGGCTGGTCGAAGCGGCCGAATTTCTGGGCATCGACATCTCCGACAATCCGGCGTATGCCGCATTTGCCGGTGCGACGCTCGGCCTGATCGAACGATATAATCGAAAATACCGCACGCAGGACATCTTGTTTAATTGCGAAATGATACCTGCCGAAAATGTCGGCGTCAAGCACGCCAAATGGGATCGGGAAGACGGCTACAAAACACCGCGCGACTGCTACAATAGTTATTTCTACATCGTCGAAGACAGCCGGCTGAATATCGTAGATAAATTCCGCCTGCACGGACATCGATACATCGCCCATCTGACCGGCGGCTCGGCGCTGCATCTTAATCTGGAAGAGCATTTGAGCAAGGCGCAATACCGGCATTTGTTGCGCGTAGCCACCCTCGAAGGCTGCAATTATTTTACATTTAACATTCCCAACACCGTCTGCAACGACTGCGGACATATCGACAAGCGGCGTTTGTTAGCCTGCCCTGCTTGCCAAAGTGAAAATCTGGATTACCTGACGCGCATTATCGGCTACATGAAACGCATCAGTCATTTTTCCTATCCCCGCCAACAGGAGGCGGTGCACCGTCACTATGCTTCGGTACATCAGTTATGACATTGTATTTCGGGAAATCCCCGAAGAGGTTACGCTGGCGGTTAACCTGACCGGTTGTCCTTACCGCTGTCGCGGATGCCACAGCCCGCACCTGCAGGAAGACGTCGGCGACGAGTTGACTGCCGCCACACTCTCGGCGCTGCTCGACACCTATGGCGATGCCGTAACCTGCGTCTGTTTTATGGGTGGCGACGGCGCACCGGACGAGGTCATGTATTTGGCGTCGCTCGTACGGCAGGCGCATAAGAAAACCGCATGGTATTCCGGTAGCCCAACCATATTCGCCGAGGCGCCGTCCGTTTTTGACTACATCAAAGCAGGTCCCTATATCGAATCATTAGGCGGCCTTGACTCGCCGACCACCAACCAGCGCCTCTACCGCACACGAAACGGCAAGTTGGAGAAATTAAGCATTAGGAACTGCCTGTCCCGTCCTGAAAAAAGTTGACAGGTTAATAACCATCAGGAGCAAAGATTACCTTATCAAGCTACTCAAAAATTTAAATGCGTTGGTCATGGCCCGGTGGCTATGCAGGCTCTCCGCTGTTCCCCCGTACCTAAATAAAAAATCGTATCTTTGTGCCCGATTAAAATTAATACAGCTATGTTTTTTCCATATACATACATTACTCGGCGGGTAGCCTTGAGAGACGCTGTGGGCAAAGGAGTGTTGCTGTTTCAGGGCAACGACGAAAGCCCAATGAACTATGCCGACAATTCCTATCACTTCCGGCAGGATTCAACGTTTTTATATTATTTCGGCCTCGATTATGCCGGCCTTTCTGCAGTCATAGACATTGACGACGGGCGGACGATTATCTTCGGCGACGAGCTGACCATCGACGATATTGTGTGGATGGGTTCGCAGCCGTCGCTCCGCGACCGGTGCGAGCAGGCGGGCGTGTACGAAGTCGTGCCTGCCGCCGCATTAAAGGATTATTTACAGGAGGCGATGCGGCACGACCGCCCTGTCCATTTTCTTCCACCTTACCGCGCCGAACACCAACTGAAACTGCTCGACTGGTTGGGTATTGCGCCTAACCGTCAGCAGGAAGCCGCGTCTATCGACATGGTCAAAGCGGTAGTCAACCAGCGCAACCATAAATCGGACGAGGAGATTGTGCAGATCGAAGAAGCCGTCGCTATTTCGGCGGCTATGCACCGGAAAGCCATTGCCATGGCTCGACCGGGCATGAAGGAGTCCGAGATTGCCGCGGCCATGTACGAAATCGCCCTGCAGCACGGCGGCAACCTGTCGTTCCCGATCATTGCCACCATCAACGGACAGACGCTGCATAACCATGACCACAGCCACACGCTCGAAAGCGGCCGGTTGATGCTCATTGACGCGGGCGCCGAAAACGCCATGCACTATGCCGGCGATTTGTCGTCTACCTTCCCCGTCGATACGACCTTTACCAAACGTCAGCGGGAGATTTACCAAATCCGCGACAGCATGCACCGTGCGGCGGTAGCGGCTTTGCGCCCGGGCGTCGCATTCCGCGATGTGCATCTGATTGCCGCCAAAACGATGGTCGACGGACTGAAGGATATCGGCCTGATGAAAGGCGACACGACCGAAGCAGTGATGGCCGGCGCGCATGCTCTGTTTTTCGTGCACGGGCTGGGACACATGCTGGGATTAGATGTCCATGACATGGAAAACCTCGGCGAAAAGTGGGTCGGCTACGACGGCGAGCCGCGCAGCAACCAGTTTGGCCTCCGTTCGCTACGGCTGGCGCGTACGCTGGAAGAAGGCTTTGTGCACACCATCGAGCCGGGCATTTATTTTATTCCCGAATTGATTGCCCGGTGGCGTCTCGAACAGCGTCTCGAAGCATTCATCAATTACGACAAAGTAGAAGGCTACCTGCATTTCGGCGGCATCCGCAACGAAGAAGACTACTTAATTACCGCCACCGGCGCACGCCGTTTAGGCCCCGCCTTGCCCCTGAGCGCCGACGAAATGGAGGCGGCAAGGCAGTTTTAACGGGCCGTTGTTTTAGCGGGCAATTTCAGCAGCAATGGGCAGTAGCAATAACAGCAAGCTTCGCAGTGAACAGTTCTTCTTGGGGAGAGCGAGGGCTTGGCTATTCCCTCTTTGGGGAGGGAGGGGGTTTGTCCTTTGTTTATGCCTATTCCTGTTTGGCAGCGGCGCTACTGCTTCCGCTCAGCGGATTTACATTATGCCGCCGATTGTAGAAAACAGCGATACGCTATATCAACTGTCTTTGCCGCCGGTTTTCATCTTTGCAACGCCCAAGACCAAAACCAACGCTAAAAACTGGAAGGAATACCGGCGGCTGGTTTATAATTTCCAAAAGGTATACCCCTACGCATTACTCGCTAAGCAAAAAACCGACATGATGGAAGCAGAACTGGCGCAACTTTCCTCGAAAAAAGAACGCGACGCGGTCATCGACCGGTACGAAAAAGAACTCTTTGCCGAATTTGAAAAACCGCTACGGAAACTGACCTTTTCGCAAGGCAAGTTGCTGCTAAAACTGATTGACCGCGAAGTGGGACAAACATCCTACTACGTCATCAAGGAACTGAAGGGCGGCGTTACAGCCTTCTTCTGGCAAGGCATTGCGAAATTCTTCGGCGCAAGCCTGAAAAAACCATACGACAAATACGGTGAAGACCGCGACGTCGAGCAACTGGTCAAACTCTATCAGGAAGGAAGTTTCGACTGGCTGTACTTTCAACTGTTCGGAATAACCGTAAGCGATGCAAGATAATTTAATCCATAAAGGGCAACGACGGAAGATGGTCGACGAGCTACGTGCGCTATACCCGTTCGACGAGCGCGTACTGGCGGCGATGGCGACCGTACCGCGTCATCTGTTCGTCGAAGCAGCCCTCGTGCCGTTTGCATACAGCAACAAACCGTTGCGCATCGCAGCGAATCAAACCATCTCGCAACCCTATACGGTGGCCATGCAAACCCATTTGCTGCAGGTGCGGAAATGGGACAGGGCGCTTGAGATCGGCACAGGGTGCGGCTATCAGGCGGCGGTATTAGTCAAGATGGGGGCGCAGGTACACTCCATCGAACGGCAAAAAGAACTGTATATGCAGGCGCAAAAAACGTTTCTGGCGTTAAGAATGGACGCCATTTTCTCCTACGGCGACGGCTACGAGGGCATGCCTTTGCTGGCGCCGTTCGACCGGATTGTCGTTACCTGCGGCGCGCCGGCGATACCGCAGCAGTTAGTGATGCAATTAGCCGTCGGCGGGCGAATGGTCGTGCCGGTGGGCAGCGATACACAAATAATGACGGTCGTCGAACGCCTGCCGGACGACCGCTGCCAAATCACCACGCACGGAAACTACCGCTTTGTCCCCATGCTGGAAGGCAAGGAAGCAGGCGCGCCTTTTAGACGCCAAAGATGTGAATGAATATGATAAACGTAAAGACTTTTTATTTTAACGAACTGCGTGTATGCACTTATATTTTGTGGGACGAGACCGGCGAATGTATCATCGTCGATCCCGGCTGCGAATCGGCAAGCGAGCAGCAGCGACTGCAACGATTTATCGCCGGCAATGCCCTGACGCCCGTGCTGGTGGTCAATACGCATGCGCACTTCGACCATGTGCTGGGCAACTTGTTTGCAACCCAAACCTACGCCATCCCGAGCGCCGTCCACGAAGCGGACACCGTGTTGCTGGCGAGGACCACGCAGCAGTCGGCGCTGTTTGGATTTCAAGTCGCGCAGCCGCCGACAGCCGGGATACTGCTTACGGAAGATGAGCCGGTACGCTTTGGCCACGCGCAATTACAGGTACTGCATACGCCCGGCCACACCCCCGGCGGCATTTGCCTGTATGCGGCGGACGCCGGATTTGTACTCTCCGGCGACACCCTGTTTGCCGGCAGCATTGGCCGCACCGACCTGCCCGGAGGCCATTACGACACGCTGCTCCACAGCATCCGCACCAAGCTTATGACACTGCCCGACGTCGTCAACGTACTGCCCGGCCACGGCCCCGCAACCACCATCGGCGAAGAACGACGCCACAATCCGTTTATTTAATTAACCCCGCGATATGGAATCTCAGGTTATTGACCATTGACCATTATCCGGAATCCAATACCCAACACCCAACATCATGAGAAAGAGAAATCGTGTACTATTAGCGGCGGGAATAACGGCGGTCATTCTGCTGGCGTTTTTTATTCCCCGCTGGTTCAACCGGCCTGCCATTAACACCGCGACGCCCACGCCGGCAAAACCGCTTGCCAACACCCGTGAAGCAGGGAATACTGTCATACCGGTCAATGTATATATCACCGAGTCATCGTATATTTCGAGCGGCATCCACGCCACCGGCTCGCTGGCGCCGAGCGAAGAGGTCGAACTGACAACCGAAGTGGCAGGGAAGGTAACTAAAATCTTTTTTAGCGAAGGAAGCGCGGTGAAAAAGGGCGATCTGCTGATTAAAATCAACGACGAGGACTTGCAGGCGCAGTTAGTGCGGGCGGAGTTTCAGGAGAAACTGCTATCCGAAAAATTAGAGCGCCAAAAAATCCTGTTGACCAAAGAAGCCATCAGCCGCGAAGCTTACGACCAGTTGGAAACAGACCACAACATGATTGTCGCCGACATCCGGCTGCTGAAAGTGCGGATTGACAAGACGGAGATTCGTGCGCCCTTCGATGGCATCATCGGCTTCCGCTATGTGAGCGAAGGCAGCTACATGCAGCCCGGCTCTAAGGTGGCGAGGCTGGTTGATAAATCGTCGCTGATAGTGGAATTCTCGATTTCGGAAAAACATATTGCGACGCCATTCCTGTCGAAGAACGTCGTATTCCGTACCGAAGGCTTTATGCAGGACTTCCGGGCGCAGGTCTACGCCGTCGAACCGCGATTGAACGAACGCACGCGCACTATCTCCCTCCGCGCCCGTTACGACAACAGCTGCGGGCTGCTGCTGCCCGGCATGTCGGCAGCCGTTACGGTCATCACCAACGAGTCCGCCCATGCCCTGCAAGTACCCTCCGAAGCCATTGTACCCGACATCAGCGGCGTCAGTGTATGGACGGTCAGGAATGGCCGCGCCGTCGTCGCCCCCGTCGAAACAGGCGACCGCTCGGAACAGATGGTAGAAATCCTGTCGGGACTCGCTGCCGGCGACACCGTCGTCATCTCCGGCCTGATGCAGTTACGCCCCAACATACCGGTAGCCGCAGGCAGCAGCAGCGGACAGGGTCAATAACATTCCCCTTTTCAGTCGGCATGAAAGCATACCTCGATTTACTGCAACATATCATGGCTACCGGCGTCCGTAAATCCGACCGCACGGGTACGGGCGCCGTCAGCGTATTCGGTTACCAGATGCGGTTTCGGCTGCAGGACGGATTCCCGCTGCTAACGACCAAAAAAGTACACCTGAAGTCTATCATCTACGAATTATTGTGGTTCCTGCGGGGCGACACCAACGTGCAGTACCTCCGCGACCATAAAGTGACCATCTGGGACGAGTGGGCCGACGCTAACGGCGACCTGGGCCCTGTCTACGGATACCAGTGGCGCTCGTGGCCGGCTGCCGGCGGGCGCCACATCGACCAGCTGGCGGACGTCGTGCGGGCGATACAAACGAGCCCCGACTCCCGCCGGCATATTGTCAGCGCGTGGAATGTGGGCGATCTGCCGGCGATGGCCTTGCCGCCGTGTCATATCCTGTTTCAATTTTATGTGGCCGAAGGGCGCCTGTCGTGCCAGCTGTACCAGCGCAGCGCCGATATGTTTCTGGGCGTGCCGTTCAATATGGCCTCGTATGCCCTGCTTACGTTGATGGTGGCGCAGGTCTGCGGATTACAGCCCGGCGACTTTATCCACACGCTGGGCGATGCGCACATTTATCTTACGCATGCCGACGCGGTGGCCACGCAGCTAAGCCGTACGCCGCGAGCGTTACCCTCCATGCGAATAAATCGGGAGAAAACCTCGCTGTTTGATTTCCAGTACGACGATTTTACATTAGAAAATTACGACCCTCACCCGGCCATCAAAGCGCCTGTGGCGGTATGAGCAGGGACGGCGGGCAGACGGTCGGCGCGCGGCGGCATGCGTCAATAAACGAAAGCGGACAGGAAAACAATCTCTGTCCGCTTTCGTTATGCAAGATACCACGATCTATGCCCATTTTATCTACCGGATTTTATTTACTTATCAGGTCATGGCGCTGCCGCGTCTTGTACACAGCGTAAGGCGTGGCCGGTGGCCTTGGGGTCGTAAGAATCGTTCCTTACCACTATCCCGTTACTGTAAACTCCGATACAGTATGCGTACCAGTACGTAGGGTCTATGCCTTCGTCGACAGTCGTCCAGAAGACGCCTGCTGTGCCCTGTCCGCTTAAATTACCTTCGGCGCCGCCTGCGGCGCCGCTGGGTAACCACCCGTATACGCCGAGTTTTTGTTCATACGTTTCTGAATTATCGGTGCAGGCGGCGCCGGTGAGGAAAAGGCAGTAGTCTTCCCGCGTAGGCGCTCGCCAGGGCGACGGGCACAGTTGTGATGCGTACTGTTTTACCATGCACCATGAGAAAAGATGACCGTATTCCGGCAGCGAATTGTTCCGGCAGTCGGCAGTAGAAGGGTTATTGTCTCCGGGGGAGAACGTTTCTTTGTTGCAGGTTGTGGCTGTTACCGGCGAGGAGATGATTATTCCGTGACTCTCGTATACAGCGGCGCTTGTAAATCCTGCACCGGTGAGCATCAATAAGGGCGGGGTGCATGTAGCATGGAGTATCGGGCCTGCTACCGTGATGGTGCCGCTGTCCGACGCATTGGCACAGCCGCCGGTATTTGTTGTGTGTAATTTGTAGGTGTAAGTGCCGCCTGCGGTGGGTATTCCTTGAATAGTTAGTGTTTCGTTGCCGCCGTTCCATACGGGGGTGATGCCGTTGGGCAGGCCGGTGCAGGTAACATCGGAGGCGTGGGTGATTTTATAGACAATAGGGGTGATGGCTACGCCGCTTTCCACCGCTGGGTTTTTATCGCCGGAAAGGAGGCTGATGGCCGGCGGGAGGTCGGATACGGTGATCGTCGCGCTGGCGCTGTCTACGCAGCCGTGTTCGTTTTGTACGTGCATCCATACGGTAACGCTGCCCGATTCGGGCATTACGAGCGTATAGGTATTGACGTCTGTGTAGGTACAGGCGATTACGGGGCTGAAGCAGTCGGCGGCGCCGTCGCTGTCGTTTCCGCTCAGGTAGGGATTACGGACGCAGGCGTCGCAAATTTGCGTAAAGCAGTAGGATTCGCCGCCGCCGCCGGTGAGTGTGACGGTGCTGCCGGCGCAGGCGGTTACGGGCGCGATAAGGGTGGGCGCGGGTCGCGGGTTGATTGTAACGGCGATGGCGGGCAGGTAGGCAACCGAACAGCCGGCGGTGTTGCGTGCATATATGTTATAGGTAGCGACGCCTGTTGACGGGGTAAGGGTGGTATCGCTCGACGATGTCCAATGGGCGCCATCGTCGAAGCTGTATTCTTCTGCACCGGTAGCGTCGACGGTCAGGGTAATGCTGTCGCCTGCGCAAATGGTTGTTTGCGAAGCGATGACGGTGGTGATAGTCGGTCGCGGGTTTACTGTGATGGCGATGGAGGGGGAATAGGTTACCGTACAGCCGCCGGCATTACGTGCATGTATTGTGTAAATACCGGAGTTTGCCGGAACAAGGGTGGTATCGTTCGACGGCGACCAGTGAGCGCCATCGTCGAAGCTGTATGATGCGGCGCCGGTGGCTGTGGTCGATAGTGTAACGCTGTCGCCTGCGCAGAGGGTGTTTGTCGATGCGGTAAAGGAGGTGATAACCGGCGGCGTCGGAATGAGTCCCGGGCAGCCGGTGGCGTCGGTCAGCGAAGTGATGCATCCGGTAAAAGTGTATTCATCGGCGCCGAGTGTACTGTCGTTAACCACAAATGGAGGGGTGCCGTGCAGGATGTAGTGATCGACATTGGGCGTAGCGTTCGGCGGATAGTCGGTAGCGTATGCGCACCAGTTAAATTTCGTGCCGTTAAGGTCGGCGCTCAGTGTAACCGTTAGCTTGGCGCGGAAGGGGACGGCGCCATGTCCGTTGAGGAAAAAGCCGCGTCCGCCGATGATGCCGGGAGGGACGATACTGCCCGTGCCGGAGATAATATCGACGGATGCGTTGGTAATTACGGCGTGTTGCCATGTGCCGGTTACGTGGGCGGTAATCGGCTGATAGTCGATAAATACCCATACCGTATCGAGGTGGCGGTTAGCGACGTCAGGAGCGGCGTCCCAATAGACGTCGAAGGTAACGGTGGGGGGTGTGGCGGCGTAGTCGGTAGCGATTTGACTGATTTGCACGACGCGTCCCTGTCCGTATACGGAAATGCTTCCGAAACCGGCAATGGTCGTTAGCAGCAGGATGCAGGTTAGTAATTTCTTTTTCATTTTTCGGTTTGTTCTTCGATGTGCATACTTATTTTTACCGGTTATCGCAGACGTCCGGCGCGCGACGCCGCCCCGTTTACCGCATCATCAGCGGGCGATGTTAAAGGTAACGACTACCTGTCCCTTGTAGGCGCCTTTGCCGTGGATGGTGAGTTCGGCCATACCGACGTTGACGTTGTTTTTGTAGGTAGTTGTGAAGTCTTTGCCTAATTCCAGCTTTTCGGTCGGTGCGCCCTCTTCGCGGTAGTGTACGCGGGGGATGATGGTGATGGGTTCGCCGGTATAGGATTGTGTTTCTATCGGTTCGACGACGGTATGGTCGCCTGCGCCGAGGTCTTTCTTCGTGAGATGGACGTAATGTTCGTTGAAGTAGTCGACGTCGACGTTGACTTTGCTAATGAAAGCGTCGATGTCCGTCACCGTACCGACGATAGAGGCGGCGTTGGCCATTTCGACCAATTCGTGGTACTGCGGGTCGATTTCTCTCCGTATATCTGTGAGCGACCCCTTCGGTTTTACTTCCGTTTCGTCCTGTCGTGTAGCGAACAGCTGCTGGAAGGCTGTTTCGGCGGCGGTTAGCTCGTTAACCCATACCGTCAGGCCGAGCAGGGTTACTTTAGAGGAATAGGCGTCGCTTTGCAGGTCGGAGAGGAGCATGTCGACGGCGAGGGTTTCGGCCTCATAGGATTTGCGCTGGATACGTCCGTATTCATCGAGCCGGACTTTCAGGCTGTACGCGGCCGTCCGCACGGTTTCCTGCGGATGACGCGTCGAGGCCACAATAATTTCGTTGATACTGCTAATGCAGTGGTCGACGCGCTGGTCGGCTTCGGCGATTTGCTTCGTATACTCGCTTTTGTGCATACGCTGGGTCAGCGCTTCTTCTTTGGCCAGCGTCGTTTTAAAGAGCGTGTACTTCGAGCCGAAAAAGGTCTTTACGCTCGGAAATGCTTCTACCTGATTGCTAAAAATGATCATGTATCTGCAATGTTCTTCACCATGCAGGTAAGTTAGTCGGAGGACGTGGAGTTTTGCCATAACTTTTTGTTTTGTTGTTTATTATTATTTATTTTATTTTATATATCATGCATGCCGAACAGTTGGCGGGATAATTTCCGCCGCTGCGGAAATCGTCCTGTCGTTGACGGCACCGTTTCTCCCGCTGCGGAAATTGTCCCGTCGTTGACGGCACGATTTCTCCCGCTGCGGAAATCGTCCCGTCGTTGACGGCTCCGTTTCTCCCGCTGCGGAAATCGTCCCGTCGTTGACGGCTCGATTTCTCCCGCTGCGGAAA
>JAIRKX010000186.1 GCA_031259805.1 Prevotellaceae bacterium
CGTTACTGTTACCGGCTTGCCCGAGGGCATGACCTACACATGGAACTACCCGCAGGTAAGCATCACCGGCGCCTCGACCGTCATCGGCGCCCACCCCTACACCGTTACCGCCACCGGCAACTGCGGCACAACGACCACGCAGGGCACGGTAACCGTTATCGGCGAACGCTTCCGCATGACTTCTTTGGCCACCGACAGCATTTATATTTACGTCGCTTCCTCCGGTACGCTGTACATTGACTGGGGCGACGGGACAAGCGACACCTACACCGGCGGCGGCTGGAAAAAACACTTCTTTACCGACGGCGCGCCATCCCATATCGTAACAGGGCAGGCACGCACAATCACACAGCTACAGTGTTATAAAAATCAATTGACGGCATTGGACGTCAGCGAATGCGCCGCGCTACACACCTTGTATTGTGACTATAATCAATTGACAGCGTTAGACGTAACGCAGAACACCGCGCTAACCGTTTTGACTTTTCACTATAATCTATTGACAGAATTAAACATAACGAATAACGCTGTGCTAACCACCTTGAGTTGTCACAGCAATAAATTGACGACATTAGACGTAGCGCAGAACACCGAGCTAACCTCCTTGCATTGTAGCGGTAATCCATTGGGTACATTAGACGTAACGAATAACACCGCGCTAATCTACTTGAATTGTGCCTCTAATCGATTGGCTGCATTAGACGTAAGTAAGAATCCTGCGTTACGTGAATTGACTTGTGCCTCTAATCAATTAACCGCATTAAACGTAACGAACAACACCGCACTAACCCGTTTGGAATGTCAATATAATCCATTGGGTACATTAGACGTAAGGCAGAACACCGAGCTAACCTACTTGGATTGTACGTCTAATTCATTGGGCGCATTAGATGTAACGAAAAATCCCGTGCTAAGCACCTTGCGTTGTTCGGCTAATCCATTGGGCGCATTAAACGTAAGGCAGAACACCGCGCTAACCAACTTGAATTGTGCCAATAATCTATTGACCGCCTTAGACGTAGAGCAGAACACCGAGTTAATTTATTTGAGTTGTTACGCTAATCTATTGACCGCATTAGACGTCAGTAAGAATACCAAGCTAATCAACTTGTATTGTTACAATAATCCGTTGGGTACATTAGACGTAAGCGCTAACCTCGCGCTAACTATCTTGTATTGTTACAATAATTCATTGGCCGACTTAGACGTCAGTCAAAATACCGCATTAGACAGCTTGTGGTGTTTCAATAATCAATTGACGTCGTTAGACGTGAGCGCCAATACCACGCTCTCCAAACTGCGGTGCCAGTCCAACCTGTTCGACGCCGTTGCGCTCGATGCCCTGTTCAACACGCTGCACAGCAACCCGGGCGAGAAAACGGTATATATCTACAATAACCCCCGTAGCGGCGCGAACGCCAACACGGGCACATCCGACTGCGACCAAACGATAGCCACAGACAAGGATTGGACGGTGGATACGGACACACCTACATATTATTAAACGAAAAGCAATCAAAAGCCAACCCCGAGTTTCGCTCGTCGTTTTTAAACAGGGCCGAATTTCAGGTCGACATGACCGACGCCGTGGGATTGCGGGTGGTGCGCAACATCACCCTTCAGTTGCTGGCGGCACAGGATGCGCCCGGCGCCAAGGCAGTGTACGAAGAGTTGAAAAACACTTCCACAGAAGCAAAAAATATCGTAAGTTTGCAGGGAAATTAGATGAACGATGCAGGAAAAAATTATTATAGCCATTGACGGACATTCGTCCACCGGAAAAAGCAGTTTTGCCAAAGCCATAGCCACCCGCATGGGGTATCTGTATGTCGATACGGGCGCGATGTACCGCGCGGTTACTCTGTATGCCTTGCGCCACGGCTTCATTTCGCCGCAGGGCGATGTGGAGGAAGACAAGTTGACGGCTGCGCTGCCCACGATCGCGATCACCTTCGTTCGTGATGCCGACGGGCAAAACATGACCTGCCTGAACGGTGAAAATGTAGAGCATGAAATCCGCGACATCCGCGTCTCGAGTCATGTGAGCCGTGTGAGCGCTATTGCAGCCGTACGCACGCATCTGGTGCACCTGCAGCAGCAGATGGGCGTCGACAAAGGTATTGTGATGGATGGGCGTGACATCGGCACGGTAGTATTCCCCGATGCCGAGATGAAAATTTTTATGACTGCCGACCCGCATGTCCGCGCCGCACGCCGCTATAAGGAGATGAAAAGGAAAGGCTTGACGGTGTCGTTCGACGACGTGCTGACCAACGTCCGTCGTCGCGATTACGAAGACGAGAACCGAAGCATCACCCCTCTGCGCCGCGCCCCCGACGCCTTGCTACTCGATAATAGCTGCCTCTCGCCGGAGGAACAAATGGAGTGGCTGGAGAAGCAATTAGGAATTGCCTGCGTGGATGCAGGATGCAAGGTGCAGCGTCCTGCAGGGACGAAATGCGGGTAGAAAATAATGCCCCGCCACCCACCTCGTCCTGACCAGTCTATCTGTCATGCGCGAAGAAATAAAAGGGAGGGGCTGTCTCAAAAGAAACAGCCCCTCCCTTCTTATTTTCTTAACACAACCTTAATCGATTTTATTTTTCTCAAATTTTTTGTAGCGATTGCGGAATTTATCCACACGTCCGGCGGTATCTACCAATTTCATCTTGCCGGTGTAAAACGGATGAGAGGTATTGGAAATTTCAATTTTGGATAACGGGTATTCGACCCCGTCGATCGTAATCGTTTCGCGCGTACGCACGGTCGAACGGGTAATAACGACATGGTCGTTTGACATATCTTTAAACGCGACCAACCGGTAATTGTCAGGATGAATGTGCTGTTTCATATTATATCATTTTTCAATTTTGGAGTGCAAAAGTAGTACTTTTTTTACAACCAACCAAATAAAATTACAAATATCAACTATAGAAAATACAGTTATTAAAATTTCAATCGTTTACAAACATACTGTACCGTGTGTGCTTAAAGAGTTTGTTTGCTTGTAACGATGACTTCCGGCGCCGTTTTTTTAATCATGCCTTGCAGCGCCGTGCCCGGGCCGAGTTCCGTAAATTCCGTAGCGCCGTCGACTATCATATTTTGAATAATCTGCGTCCAGCGCACCGGTGCGGTAAGTTGTGCAATCAAATTGGTTTTGATAATTTTGGGATCGGTATATGGCTTGGCGTCCACATTTTGAAAAACGGGGCAGCGCGGCGTTTTGAAAGGCGTTGCGTAAATAGCTTCGGCCAACTCCTGTCGCGCCGGCTCCATCAAAGGCGAGTGGAACGCGCCACCCACCGGCAATACCATCGCCCGTTTAGCGCCGGCGGCTTTAAGTTTGTCGCACGCCGCATTCACCGCTTCGATAGCGCCCGATATGACTAATTGTCCCGGGCAATTGTAGTTAGCCGGTACTACGATGCCCTCAATCTCGGCGCAAATTTGCTCAATGACGGTATCATTGAGGCCGAGGATGGCGGCCATCGTCGAAGGCTGCTGTTCGCATGCTTTTTGCATGGCTGCGGCACGCGCCGAAACCAGCTTCAAGCCGTCTTCAAAGTTCATAGCGCCGCCGGCAACCAGAGCCGAAAACTCCCCTAACGAATGCCCTGCCGTCATTTGCGGCGTGAAGCCTGACAACGATTTAGCCAATACTACCGAATGCAAAAAGACAGCCGGCTGCGTTACTTTTGTCTGTTTCAAATCGGCATCAGTACCGGAAAACATGATGTCGGTAATGCGGAAACCGAGTATTTCATTGGCTTGTTCGAATAAATCTTTTGCTTGCGGTACGTTGTCGTACAGGTCTCTTCCCATTCCTGCGAACTGTGCTCCCTGTCCGGGAAAAACAAATGCTTTCATACTTCCATTTTTTAATTGAGCAGCAAAGGTACGGTTTTATTTAGATTTGGAAAAAATTCCCAGGAAGCGTTTACTGCTTGAGCTTACCTTTTCATCCGCTGCCGGCGTCCTGCGCCACGGAGCAGGCAATGCCCAATTGCTAAAAAATCCCTACCTTTGCGCCCCATCAACAATTCAACAAATCAACATGTCATCAGATTATATTTTAGGGCAAGCGCAGAACAGACGGAGGATTATCCGTCGTGTGCTTTGGAGCGTGGCGGCGCTGGCGGTATTTATGGTGGCGGGGATCAGCGTGGCGCTTTACGTCGTATTTACTCCCGCTCGTATTACGCCTATCGTATTGAAATACGCGAACGAATACTTGCACGCGCAGGTATCTTGCGAGTCGGTCGAACTGACGTTTTACAGCTCGTTTCCGAATTTCGGCATCCGCCTGCAAAACGGAAGCCTGATTGCCGCCGCCGGTAGCCTGTCGCATCAACCGCAAGATACGATGTTGCTGTTTCGTGACCTGACCGTGTCGTTTAACCCGCTCACGCTGTACCGGAAGAACCGGTTAGTCATCCATCGTGCGCGGCTGGCCGATCCGGTCGTATATGTATATGTAGACGAGGCGGGCAAGGCGAACTGGGATGCCCTGCTGTCGTCGGATGCGCCGGAGCGGACGGACTCGAGCGACGCGACGCCGACGGTGATCGAGGTCAAAAGCATTCGCATTCGCAATGCCAATATCATTTATGATAATCGTCGGCAGGCGCTTTTTGTGGCGTTAGACAGCCTGCATCTGCACGCCAAAGGCTCGCCTACCGACGTGGCGCTTACGTTGGGCATCAAGGCGGCGACAGTACTCTACGAAGATAAAACCTACTCCTCACAACTGCCGCTCACGCTGTTGGCGCATGTGGAGAGCGATACGAACTATCGGCAGTTTCAAATAGACGAGGCGGCGCTGTCGGTCGGCATTGTCGATTTTGATATTCACGGGACGGTGCAGCGCGATACGACCGGCCGGCAGACGAAAGTGGCCATTGATTTCGGACTGCATGCTTCGTCGCTGGCCGATTTGCTGGCCGCTATCCCATCGCATATCTTGGATACAAAACGCCTGACGGCCTCCGGCGCACTGGATTTTTCCGGTAAAATCGACGGTTATCTCGGAGAGGCGCAATGGCCGTTGTGTACCGTGTCGCTGCAATTGAAGGACGGCACGGTGGCCGGGCGACGGCATCCCGACAAGCCATTTATCCGGCAGGCGGATATTGATTGCGAGGCGACGATCGACCCGATGAAACAAACGCCGTCGTCGATTAACGTCAAAACGCTGTACCTGCAAACGCCCTCGGCCAGTGTGGACGTCTCGGGCAGGTTCGGCGATTTGTTCGACCGTCCTTTTATCGACGCCCGGATACATGGCGATATTGACTTCGACCGCTTCTGGCAGCATATCCCGTTCGAGCAAAAACTCACGCTGGGCGGCTCGGTGCTGGTAGATGTGGCCGGACGATGCTACCTCAACGACCTGCTGGCGTCCGACTACGGCAAGGTGAATGCCACCGGCGAGGTGGACGTCCGTCAGGTAGTGTTCGACTACCCGGAGGAAGGGATTCACCTATTTGCGCCGTCGGCAAAAGTCCGGTTAGGCAGCCATGTGGTCGACAGCATTCGCGGACGCGAGATCGCCAGCCTGTTTCGCGCCAATGTTGATATGGATAGCCTGCAACTGCAATGGCAACACGATAACACACTTCATGCCGGCCACCTGAGCGCGACTTTCCGCACCTCGGCGCCGGACGATTCCGTGTCGACCGCCGAGATGGCCGCATACGTCCGGCTGACGCACATGCAGCTGACGACCGATTCGATGCGCGTACGCGCATCGAAAATCACGACCATCGGACGGCTATCGCCGCTGGCCGGACAGCCCACGAAGCCGGAATGGAGCATCCGCCTGACGATCGACAGCCTGCGCGGACGGATGCCGGACTTTCTGGGACGGGTGAATAATACGACGCTGGCCATCAAAATGCACCCGCGCGAGAGACGCATCAAGCCAACGGACGAGCGACAAACAATAGCGGACTCCATACGCCGGCAACGGCTCCGCGACTCGCTCGAACGCGCCCACCGGAATACATCCGTCGTCACATTCCGGCTATCGGACGGCGGCACACGAAATTTCCTTACCCAATGGGACGTGTCGGGATCGTTTACCGGAACGAATATCACCCTGCGGACGCCTTATTTCCCTCTTCGTACGCGGCTAAGCGAGGCGTCGTTTACATTCACCAGCGAGAAACTGTCGGTAACCGGGGCGCGACTGCAAACCGGCTCGTCCGACATCCGCTTAAGCGGCGACATCGAAGGCATCCGCCGCGCCCTGCTGCGCAACGGGCAGATGACAGCCAATATGACCATCACCGCCGATTCGATCCATTGTAATGAAATCATCCGCGCCCTGGCCGCCGGCTCCGACTATGCAGGGAAAAGCGCCACACTCCGCGATTCTATTGCCCGGCAGGTACTGGACGAGTCGGCGGAACTCCCGCAGCCGGCGGACAGCCTGCCCGGACTGTTCGTCGTACCGCGAAACATCGACATGGCATTTCAGGCGCGTCTGCGAAACGTTACCTACGGCCAACTCCGGCTTAATGAAGCCAACGGGAATATCATCCTCCGCAACCAGTCGATCCGGATTCCCGACCTGCAAGTAAAATCCGACATCGGCAACGTCGACCTCTCAATGGTCTACAAAGCGCCGACCACCCAAGGCGCTTATACGGGCATGGACATGCACATGCAGCGCATCCACATACGGGAACTCATCCGGTCGATACCCATGCTCGACTCGCTGACCCCCATGCTACGCTCGTTCGAAGGCGAAGTAGAATGCAACATCACAGCCGTTACGGAACTGGATTCCCTCTCGAATGTCATCATCCCAAAAACAACCGCATCGTGCTACATCAACGGGAAAAACATGGTACTGCTCGACGGAAAAACATTCTCGTCCATCGCCCAAAAACTGTATTTTAAAAATAAAAACCGGAATATGATTGACAGCATCACTGTTGAACTGGCGCTGGCAGACGAAAAGATTATGGTCTTCCCGTTCGTCGTATCGATCGACCGCTATCAGGCAGCCATCGGAGGCACCCAAAACCTCGACCTCTCATTCCAATACCACATCTCAATCCTCAAATGGCCGGTACCGCTCATCAAACTCGGCCTCAACCTGTGGGGAACACCCGACGACATCCACTACCGCCTCGCATCGCGCAAATACGCCAACCTCAAAACGCCGGTCAAAGAACAATCGCTCGAATCGACCGTCATCAACATGCGCCAGCAACTGCACGCCAGCCTGCGCAAAAGCATCGACGACATCCTCAACGAAGCGCCCGCCGCCGCCCGCCGACCACTCATAGCCATCAACGACCGCGACCGCGAAGCCCTCTTCGCCGTAGACACCACGGCCAAGAACTAAGAGTTAAGAGTTAAGAACTAAGAGTTAAGAGTTGAGAGTTGAGAGTTGAGAGTTGAGAGTTGAGAGTTGAAAGTTGAGAGTTGAAAGTTGAGAGTTGAGAGTTGAAAGTTGAGGGTTGAGAGTTGAGAGTTGAGAGTTGTTCTTAACTCTTAGTTCTTAGTTCTGCGTCAGGGAGCAGATTCCTCGACTCCGCTCCGCTCCGCTCGGAATGACGGCCGCTTTTGAAGGGAGGAGAGCGGTTTTTTGGGGGGGGGCCCCCCCCCAAAACAACAACGAAAAGAAACC
>JAIRKX010000208.1 GCA_031259805.1 Prevotellaceae bacterium
TGTTACTGCATATCGTGGAAAACAATTTTGCCCTCCGTCCGGTGTATTTTTCCAATTTTGCCGAAGCTACATTTTATGGCGGATTAAATTCTCATTTTCAAAACTGCGGATTAACTTCCCGCTTAACGCCGGTCGAAACCGGCAATACCGATAAAAATTCTTACGATGTGAATAAATTGGAATTACTGCTTCAATCCGAAAATTTCAACTATCTCCCGACTTTGAAAACCGATGACATTCCTCGAATATCGGGAGCAGTATTCATGTACCATATAACTTTCAGGTTGCTTGCACAAGAATATAAACAGAACGGGCAAATGGAAAAACTGAAAGCGTTGATTGAACTTTATAAATCAAGTATAGCTATCGGATTAGATGAAGAATACGAAGCCGAAATTTTAGAAGAAATGGAAGGGATGCTTGGCAATTGAAGATACTGCCTTCCGGAAAACGTTACCGGCCGGATGGTAAAGTTTGTAAAAAATGACCTGCCGTTCGTAATTATTATGTATCTTTGCATCCGTAAAAAAAACACTCAAAAAAAAATAATTACAACACAATGAAACAGGAACTGTTAAAAGACGTAATCCGACATGTGGATATTACGAAAATGGATACAAGGGCGATTATCGACGCGATGCGGGGGATGTCGTTTTCATCGCGCGATACGGCTACTGCCGCCGACATCCTGCAGTTGATGATCAACGACAATGACTGCACCAACTGGCTTGTTCTTGCAGGCAGCACCAGCGCCGGCGGATGTATGCAAGTCTATGTCGATATGGTACGCTTTAATATGATTGATTGCGTGGTGGCTACCGGCGCGTCCGTGATTGACATGGATTTCTTTGAAGCGCTGGGTTACAAACACTACAAAGGCACACCGTTTGTAGACGACAAGTTGCTCCGCAAACACTACATCGACCGGATTTACGATACGTTTATCGACGAAGATGAACTGCAACACTGCGACAGCACGATTAAAACCATTGCCGATACGCTCGAAGCCCGTCCCTATTCCTCCCGCGAATTTCTTCGGGAAACCGGACGCTGGCTTACCCAACACGCCACAAAAAAGAATTCCCTGATCCAAACCTGCTACGAACACCATGTGCCGATTTTCGTACCGGCTTTCTCCGATTGCAGCGCCGGCTTCGGATTGGTGATGCACCAAACGGAACGCATCAAGGCGGGAAAACCCTACCTGACCATTGATTCGGTAGCCGACTTCCGCGAACTGACGCAGGTTAAACTCGCCGCCCAAACAAGCGGACTCTTTATGATTGGCGGCGGCGTACCCAAAAACTTTGCACAGGACACGGTCGTATGCGCCGAATGCCTCGGCTACGACGTACCGATGCATCAATACGCCGTCCAGATTACCGTGGCCGACGCCCGTGACGGCGCTTGCTCCAGCTCGACGCTCAAGGAAGCCGCGTCGTGGGGAAAAGTCGATACCGTACACGAACAAATGGTCTATGCCGAAGCCACGACCGTTGTACCTCTGATTGTCAGCTACGCCTACCATAAAGGCGACTGGCAAAAGCGAAAAAAATATAACTGGTCAAACCTGTTCAATTAAACATTCACCCTTTTTTTGTATCTTATAATGCATATTTTAAGTAGAATAATTAATACATCTGTTATGAAATTAAACCATTCTTTATGCTTGATTGCCCTGCTGATCATTCCGGTTATCAGTGGATTTGCACAAGACGCTATGACGCCGCTGCCGGCAGAAGCAACCCAACCGGAACTCTCGCTATGGGATTTAACAATGAAAGGCGGATGGTTGATGATTCCGCTGTTTATCCTTTCGGTGCTGGCGGTTTACATCTTTATCGAACGATGGTGGCTGATACAGCAATCGACGCACAGCAACCCGCGTTTTATGAACGACATTAAGGAATACATCCGTGAAAGTCGTCTCGAAGCAGCCATTGCATTATGCGAACGCGAAAACACGCCTACCTCGCGGATGATCGAAAAAGGTATTTCACACTTGGGGCGCCCGCTGGCCGACATCCGCGAAGCCATAGAAAATATCGGCAACCTTGAAATTGCCCGCTTGGAACGCGGGTTGCCTATTTTAGCGACGATCGCCGGCGGCGCACCCATGATCGGCTTCCTGGGAACGGTCGTCGGGATGGTCGAAGCGTTCTACAACATGTCACAGGCTTCCGATAACATAAGCATGTCGGTACTCTCCGGCGGTATTTACGTGGCGTTGGTAACCACCGTTGCCGGCTTGACAATCGGTATCATTGCCTACTTCGGCTACAATTACCTGACAACCCGTATCAAAAACTTTGTCAACAAACTGGAAAAAGACGCTATTCTATTCACCGACATTTTGAATGAACCTGTAAAATAGTATCTCATGGCTATCAGAACAAAAGTAAATGTCGACCCTTCATTTCCGGTGTCCTCCATGACGGACTTGGTGTTTTTGCTACTCATCTTTTTCATGATTTCGTCTACCCTCATTAACACGAATGCCTTGAAACTGCTCTTGCCCAAAAGCACCAATCAGGTTTCGACAAAACCGGAAGCGGTCGTCTCTATCAAGCACCTCCTCCCGTCGAATACATTTATATATTACGTGAACAGTACCAAAAAATCCGTAGCATTCTCCGACATCGAACGACTGCTTCAAGAGCAATTGTCCGAAACGGACGATCCGATTGTATCCATCTATGCCGATAAAACGGCGCCGGTAGGAATCATAGTCGATGTCATGAACATCGCCAAACGGAATAAATACAAAGTACTGCTGGCTACATCGCCGGAATAATTTTCTATCCATGAACGAGGATATTCGTTTTAATCATAAAAGACGTACTGCCGGCGTCGCTGCTACTATCCTTTTCCACAGCTTGATTGTAACGTGGCTGCTGGTCGTAACGTGGCGGATAAATCCGCCGGCCACCGAACTGACCGTTCTCTACGACCCGAATGATGAACCTGTACGCACCACACCTCCGCCGGCCGTCGCGGTACGTACACAGGAACCCGTCGAACGGCGGAATCCCGTACCGTCCGAAACAGTCAAGAAAGGCGTCCCGGCCAATCAGTCTATGCCCGATCAAACACCGAATGACATCGCCCAAAAAACCGACCCCGGCTATGCCACCGATGCCGGCGACATAGACCGTCCGCTTCCCGACCCGCCAAAAGAAACCATTGATCCGCGTGCCCTGTTTACAGCCGGAGGCGAATATCCCGATCCTTCAAAAACAGGTACAGGCACGCTAAATCCGGGAAGCCGGAGCGGTAACAGCGACCATGGCGCAATGGCCACCGGCACAGGAAACGATTTTGCCTACTATCTGCAAGACCGGAAAATTGTCGGCGCGGCGCCACGTCCCGAACATTCCGAAAATATTCCAAGTCGCGAAGGCGTAGTCGTGGTGGTAGAAGTGTGGGTCAATGAGCAGGGCAACGTAACCCGCGCCAACGCCGGCGTATCCAACAATAATCACAAAACCAACACGACCAATCGCAACCTTTGGGAAGCGGCTAAAATCGCCGCTCTCGGCACAAAATTCACCCCGACAAATATCCCGTCGCAATATGGGTATATGGTATACCGTTTCAGGTGGGAATAGAGAAGAATCAGGAATGGAGGAGCCGTTTTATTTGCCATTTACTTTCTCCTGAACTTCACTGTCTGCGGATTTTATAGCATTGGAATATATCCTTAACAAATTAAAACAAAAGTAAGCATGTCCATCGCAAAGCACATCCTCGTAAAATTCCTAATTCCTAATTTCTAATAATAATGAAGCCCAGTTGGTTAAAAATTAAGATAGAAAGCAACGAAACTTTTCCGAAGATACGACGGATTATAGAAACACACCACCTGCATACTATTTGCAGCAGTGGCCGATGTCCGAACATCGGCCACTGCTGGAGCCGGGGGACGGCTACATTTATGATACTGGGGAATATCTGTACGCGCTCGTGTCGCTTTTGCGCTACGCAAACCGGCTGTCCGGCGCCGCCTGATGCCGACGAGCCGCAGAAAGTAGCGGAAAGCATCCGATTGATGCAGTTAAAACATTGTGTGATCACGTCGGTTGACCGCGACGACCTGCCCGACAAGGGGGCGGAGCATTGGGCGAAAACCATCCGTGCGATACGTGAACAAACCCCGTGTATCGTTATCGAGGTTCTGATTCCCGATTTTGATGCGGACACCGCGCTGCTGGACGTGGTAATAGCTGCGCAGCCGGATGTCATAGGTCATAACTTGGAAACGGTGGAACGCTTGACATCGCAAGTGCGGTCGCGCGCCAGCTACGGTCGTAGCCTCGAGGTGTTGCGGTACGTGGCGCAGCGGGGGGTGATGACCAAATCGGGCATCATGGTCGGCTTGGGAGAACGGACGGAAGAAGTCGTAGCTACTATGCACGACGCCTGCGCCGCCGGCGTACAGTTATTTTCTATCGGGCAATACCTGCAACCGACGGCGCGACATATTCCTGTGACGGAATATGTACATCCTTCGCAGTTTGATTGCTATAAGCAAACGGGAATAGAAATCGGATTTAGAAATATAGAGAGCGGTCCGCTGGTGCGTTCCTCATTTATGGCCGACAAGCAACTTGGCTATTGACTATTGAACTTTTAGGGTTTCTACTAAAAAGTTCCACCATTTTTCGACGGTATCTATCTTTAAACGTTCATCCGGCGAGTGGGGCGAGCGGATGGTTGGCCCGCAGGAAATCATATCCCAATGAGGGTAGATACCGCCCAATAGCCCGCATTCGAGGCCGGCATGGATGGCTTTGACTTCGGGCGCTTTGCCGTACATTCGTTGATAGACGTCTTTCATTGTCTTCAGGATAGCCGAGTCGGGATTGGGCTTCCAGCCCGGATAACCGCCGGTGAATGCAATCTGTGCGCCGGCGAGCGTAAATACCGCACCCATCGCATTGGCCAAATCGTCTTTCGCCGAATCAACCGAACTGCGCAGCAGGCACGAAACCTGCGCCACGCCGTTCTCCAACTTCACAATCGCAAGGTTATTGGATGTTTCTACCAGTCCGTGCATCGTATCGCTCATACGCACCACACCGTTAGGACAGGCATATACCGCGAGTATTAAGGCGCGTTGTGTGGCTTCGTCAACTACCGCCGCCGGTTTCTCGGCTGCTTCCAGCGAGACTTTCAATCCACCTTCCACCGCTGACAGTTCGACAGCAATTGTATCGAACAGTCCGGCTACCGCCTGCTTGGCCACTGCTACCTGTGCCGCCGGCAACCACACCAGAGCAAAGGCTTCGCGCGGAATCGCATTGCGCAGATTCCCGCCTTCGATCGTGGAGAGACGTGCGCCGAAGTCGGTCGTCAGCAAGTGTAAAAAGCGCATCAGCACCTTATTGGCATTGCCGCGCCCGAGGATAATATCCATGCCGGAATGCCCGCCCTTGAGACCGGTTACGGCTAAACGAAAAGCCTCGTAGCCCGCCGGCGCTGCTTCCTCGCGTCCGGTAAACGTAAAACTGCCATCTAACCCGCCGGCGCAACCGACGTACAGTTCGCCTTCGTCTTCGGAATCCAGATTAATAAGAACCTCGCCTTTGAGCAGGCCGGCTTTTAGCCCGAACGCACCGGTCATGCCGGTCTCTTCGTCAATGGTAAACAGAGCTTCTATATGGCCATGGACAAGGTCTTTGGCTTCGAGTACCGCCATCGCGACGGCCACGCCCACGCCGTTATCAGCGCCGAGGGTCGTTCCCCGGGCACGTACCCATTCGCCGTCGATATAAGGATGAATGGGGTCTTTTTCAAAGTCGTGATTCGTGTCGCTGTTCTTTTGCGGCACCATATCTAAATGTGCCTGCAGGATGACGCCTTTTCGGTTTTCCATTCCTGCCGTAGCAGGCTTGCGGATAATGACGTTGCCGATGTCGTCTGTCAGCGTCTCCAATCCCAGATCCTTACCGAAGCGAACTATAAATTCCCGTACTTTTCCCTCATGCTTCGACGGACGGGGAATTTGCGTAAGCATATAGAAATTTTTCCATACTCGTTGCGGCGTTAAATTTTCAATACTCATAGTGTGTACATTTTAAAAGTTTGTTTGCTTAAATTTATGTGCAAATATAAATATATTTTTTGTATATGTCTTTATAATTTTGCACCTGTTATTCGATAAAAAAATTAATGATTACCTAATGTTATACCTAAATCTAAACTGGTTTTTGTAAGAAACAGCAGCTATTAAAATCCTGTCAAAGAGTTATTCATCAAAATATCTGCGGTTGAATGTTTTGCTAATTTTAATGCCTGCAATCTGTTTTTTTGCTAATTTTGCGGCGAGTATAAACGAAATAAAACGGTTTATGAAAATTTTAATTATCGAAGACGAATATACAT
>JAIRKX010000144.1 GCA_031259805.1 Prevotellaceae bacterium
GCCAGCGGGGGACAACCATGCGGAGGAATCTGCTCCTTGACGCAAGGCCGTGCAAAGCGCCCGGTGCAGGGAATTTTCTATCAACCAGTGAAAACGAATATATTTTAGATGCGTCAGCCCTGTAACCCCCGTCAGGTTTTTTCATTATTCCCAAAAAATATACTATCTTTGCGCCCCGATATTTAAAAGAAGTCACACTTAAAACTATAAATTAAAGATTATGCAGAATAAAGGTCTCATTTTTGGAATAGCTATCGTGATAGCTCTTGCATGTATTTATCAACTATCGTTTACAGTCGTAACACGTATTCAGGAAGGGAATGCCCGGGAGTATGCGCGGGCGGCGGTGCAACGCTATGAACAATCGGACGAGTACGCCGCAGTAGACGAGTTCAACAAAAAATTCAAATCGGATTCGGTGTATGCCGCCCAAGAGAAGTTTTACTTGGATTCCATGTCGTCCGAAAACGTGTTTTTTGCATTTACCTACAAGGAATGCAAGGAAAAAGAATTGAACCTCGGCCTTGACCTTCGCGGCGGCATGAACGTGATGCTCGAAGTGTCGGTGGTAGATATCGTCAAAGCCCTCGCGAATCAGCACACGTCGCCGCAATTCGACGCCGCACTGGCGGCAGCAGTACGACAGTACACCACTACCGGCGGCGAGTTTGTATCGTTGCTCGGCGATGCATGGAATGAAGTCGGGCAGGGACGTCCGCTGGCCGACGAGTTCAGCTACGAACTGCAATATGTCCGCAAAACAACCAAAGCATTGAGCAATGCCGAAGTACTGGCTATTCTTCGCGAAGATTCCGAAAGCGCCATTGCGAACTCGTTTAATGTCCTGCGTAACCGTATCGACCGTTTTGGCGTAACGCAGCCCAACATTCAGCGATTGTCCAACTCGGGGCGCATTTTGGTAGAATTGCCCGGCATCAAAGAACCGAAACGGGTGGAGAAACTTCTACAGGGAACAGCATCGCTGGAATTTTGGACAACCTATGAAAACAGCGAACTGTATAACGCCCTGACCGAAGCTAACAACCTGATCAAAGAAATGCAGCTGGCTGAACAAACTACCGAAACGCCTGCCGAAGACGATACTGCGGCTGACACATCCGATGACCTGCTCGCGCAAATAACGCAAAACGACACCACGGCGGCCATACAAGATGCACAAAAAGAATACCCGTTGTTTTCCGTATTAAATCCGTCGGTATCGCAAACGAACACGCTCATGTCGGGCGCATGTATCGGTCGCGCTCATTACCGTGACACGGCAAAAATCGGTGCATGGCTGCGCATGCCGCAAATACAGGCGCTGTTCCCCCGTGATTTTGTCCCCCTGTGGAGCGTAAAACCGATGAAGGAAGATAAATCGGGAACTATTTATGAATTGATTGCCATCAAAAATACGTCCGACGGCAAAGCGCCGCTCGACGGAAGCGTAGTGTCCGATGCCCGCAAAGCATTTTCCAATAGCGGAGCGCCCGAAATTGACATGACGATGAACGCCGAAGGCGCCCAAATTTGGGCGCGTCTGACTGGTGAAAATATCGACCGCTGTGTGGCCATTGTTCTCGACGGAGCAGTGTATTCCTACCCTCGCGTCAACCAGGAAATCACCGGCGGACGCTCGCAAATTACCGGTAACTTCACCATTCCCGAAGCCGACGACTTGGCCAATGTGTTAAAATCAGGTAAACTTCCGGCTCCCGCCCGCATTGTACAGGAAGCCGTGGTAGGGCCGTCGCTTGGGCAGGAATCTATTAATGCGGGCTTGCTGTCGTTTTTCATCGCCTTTTTATTGGTGCTGGTCTATATGCTGTTCTTCTACAACGGCGCGGGCGTAGTAGCTAATGTGGCATTACTTACCAATGTATTATTCCTGTTCGGCACGCTGGCGTCATTCGGCGCGGTACTCACCTTGCCCGGCATTGCAGGGATTGTGCTCACACTGGGGATGGCGGTGGACGCCAACGTCATCATTTACGAGCGTATCAAGGAAGAACTCCGAGCGGGCAAAAGTTTGCGATTAGCTATTTCCGATGGCTATCGCAACGCCTATTCGGCTATTATTGACGGAAACCTGACGACGATTATTACCGGTATCGTCCTGTTTTCATTCGGTTCTGGTCCGATACAAGGATTTGCGACCACACTGGTTATCGGTATCATCACCTCCATGTTTACGTCCATTTTCATTTCACGCTTGCTGTTTGAAAGCCGCTTGAGTAAAGGGAAACAGGTTTCGTTCTCCAACAGGTTGACGCAAAATTTTCTGGCCCATACACATGTGGATTTTGTAACGTTACGCAAAACCTCGTATGTTATTTCGTCTGTGATTGTCGTTGTCGGCCTTTCGTTTGTATTTAGCAAAGGGTTCACGTACGGTGTCGATTTCACCGGCGGGCGGACATATGTGATTCGATTTGATCGAGACGCTTCGACAAATAATGTACGCGCGGCAGTATTGGCAGAGTTGGAAAGCGGTGCGACCGAAATTAAACAATTCGGCGCAGGCAGCCAGATAAAAATCACCACGACTTATATGATTGAAAACACATCGGACTCGGTGGACAACGTGGTTGTTGGCAAATTATATAATTCCTTGAAATCGTTCTTTGCATCGGATATTACATATACCGAATTTATTTCCACACTGGAAAATCCGAACGGGATTATCAGTTCCGACTTCGTAGGGCCAACTATTGCCAGCGATATTAAACGCGATGCCGTGATTGCGGTCATTATTGCGCTAATCGCTATTTTCCTTTATATTGCCGGGCGTTTCCGCAATATTTATTGGGGCGCGGGCGGCGTGCTCGGACTGCTATTCTGTACGATATTTACGATTAGTTTCTTCTCCATATTCTCCGGCATTTTGCCATTCAGTCTTGATGTGGATCAAACGTTTATTGCCGCTGTGCTGACCATCATCGGATATGCCATTAACGATGCGGTGGTTATTTTCGACCGCATCCGCGAATACCGGACGCTGTACCCGAAACGGGATCTGCGCATCAATGTGAACGAGGCGTTGAACAGTACCTTGGGACGTACGTTCAACACCGGCGGTACGACATTGGTCGTATTGATTGCCATCGCCATTTTCGGAGGCGAAGTCATCCGTGGGTTCTCCGTTGCATTGATTGTCGGCATCATTGCCAGTATCTATGCGACCCTGTTCGTCGGCACGCCGATCGTATATGACTTGTATTTCCGTCAAAGTAAAAAAAACGCAACCAGAAAATAATCACCGCGAGATAGACGATATGCGAAACCTGCCGCCCGCCGCCCCCGCCGCCCGTCGCTCGCAGCAATGTGTGATTTTATGGCCATAACACAAGCAACTACACCAGCCCCTTCTTCCGGACGATCCTTGCATTTTCTGGAAGAAATAATTGAGTCCGATTTGGCTTCGGGTAAGCATCAGTCTATTCTAACGCGATTCCCGCCGGAGCCGAACGGTTACTTGCACGTGGGGCATGCGAAGAGCATTTGCCTGAATTTCGGCTTAGCCCAAAAATACGGCGGCAAAACCAACCTGCGCTTCGACGACACCAATCCGGTCAAGGAAGATGTAGAATATGTCGATTCCATTAAGGAGGACGTTCGCTGGCTGGGGTTCGAGTGGGCAGGCGAATACTACGCATCGGACTATTTTGACCCATTGTACGAATGGGCTTGCGTGCTTATTCGCAAAGGGCTTGCCTATGTAGATGACCAAACGCAGGAAGAAATTCGCACGATGCGCGGAACAGTTACGCAACCCGGACAAAACAGCCCTTACCGCAATCGTACGATCGAAGAAAACCACCACTTGTTTACACGGATGAAAAACGGCGATTTCAGCGACGGCGAAAAGGTACTACGCGCTAAAATTGACATGGCGCACCCGAATATGCTGATGCGCGACCCGATTCTGTACCGTATCATCCATGCCGAACATCACCGCACGGGCAACAAGTGGTGCATCTATCCGATGTACGACTATGCGCACGGGCAAAGCGATTCTATCGAACGAATAACACACTCCATCTGTACGCTGGAATTTGACGTACACCGTCCGCTGTACGACTGGTTTATTGAAAAGTTGGGGATATTCCCGTCGCGCCAGTACGAATTTGCCCGGCTCAACCTCACGTATACTATCATGAGCAAGCGTAACCTGCTGGAATTGGTGAAGCAAGGCTATGTCTCCGGCTGGGACGATCCGCGTATGCCGACGATTTGCGGTATGCGCCGCCGCGGCTATACACCCGAAAGCATTCGCTTGTTTGCCGACAAAATTGGTGTGGCCAAACACGATAATGTCATCGAACTGTCGCTGCTCGAATGGTGTGTCCGTGATGACCTGAATCGGAGAGCGATGCGCCGGATGGCCGTGTTAGACCCGCTAAAAATTGTCATTACCAACTACCCCGAAGGATTGACGGAAGACATTGATGCCGTAAATAATCCGGAGGACGAAAGCGCCGGTAAGCGAAAAACACCATTCTGCCGTGAATTGTATATTGAGCGCAACGACTTTATGGAAAATCCGCCGAAAAAGTACTTCCGCCTCTCGCCGGGCGGTGAAGTACGTCTGCGCTATGCCTACATCATAAAATGTGAAGAGGTCATCAAAAACGCTACCGGCGATATCGTGGAACTTCACTGTACCTATGACCCCGAAACCCGTAGCGGTAGCGGTAGCGCAAGGCAGGTGAAGGGAACTATCCATTGGGTTTCCATCCCTCATGCCCAACGCGCCGAAGTACGACTGTTCGACCGCCTTTTCACCGAAGCGCACATGGACGCCATCCCTGAAGGTAAAAACTATACGGATTTTTTTAATCCCGACTCATTGTGCACGGTCGCCGCCTTCGTCGAACCTGCGCTAAAAGGCTTGCCTCCCTTAACCCACGTACAGTTTGAGCGACTGGGATACTTTACTGTTGACCTCGACTCCACGCTCGACCATCCGGTGTTCAACCGTACGGTAACGTTGAAAGATACTTGGGCGAAGGTGAAGCAATTGAATATTGGATCTTGAGTCTCCGCCGAAAAGTCCCATCAATTATACGCGGAAAAAAGATTGGAAACAGATGTCGTACAACGATAGAAAAGGATAAACAATCATTCTTTTAAAATAAAAATGTGTAACCTACGGTCATGGTAAATTTGCTTGTCTTGTCGTATTGCATCCCTATGTCTAAGCTTCCCGGGCCGACATAGTAACTGACACCAGCCAAGAACATAGTTCGAAAGTAAGTATCCTGTTCGTCAAAGTCTCCATCAACCACAAGTGATACTCCTGCACCCGTATAAGGACTGAACTTATACTTTTTTATCTTTATCGGGAAATATACCTTTGACAGCAACCCCAACTCTTCATTAAAATTGCCGGATTCGTTTGCTTGGCTGGTAAAAACACCAAAAGTTTCGGACAACGCCAAATCCCACCGGTCTTTTAACAGGAAAAAACCTATGCGGGCGCTCAACATCAGGCTGAAAGTTTCCGAATTAAAATTGGATTGCCCGCCAAAATAGAAGAACCACGGATGTTTAA
>JAIRKX010000147.1 GCA_031259805.1 Prevotellaceae bacterium
TAATGATGTTTTTTAATTCCGTAAGCCGCGCTTCGACCTGATCGTGCTGTTTCGAGAATACGGCGCTGCTGTATTTCGGGTGGGGTTTTCCGCAACGTACTTCGTGGATGTACGGAAACAGGACTTTTTCTTCGTGCGACATGTGTTTATGGACTTCGGCCACATATTCGTCGAAATAATACAGGATGGCTTTTGTCAGGTCATAGTTGTCGGTCGGCAGCGCTTCGGCCAGTTTTTGGCGGATCGACGGCAGGCGGAAGGTCAGGAAGTAGTCGTGAGAGTGTTGCAGGTAGGTAACCAGCGCATCCAGCGATACGCGGCGGTGCGTGAAGTCAAGCATTTCATCCCTGTCGAGCAGCAGGTCGACGACGGTCAGGAAGGTGTCGGTGTCGACGCCGTTGTCGATACATACCTCTTTTATTTGTTTATCGCCGAAGCCTAAGGCGATACCGAAGCGACTCAGTACCAAGAGCATTTTATAGCGCTCCGAGATAAGGTCGCACATGCGGTCGGTTTCTTTATATTTTCCTAATTTATACATGTTTTTTTTCTACTGTTCATGATTTTTACGGGTATCGGCGGTTTTTCGTACCTTTGTGTATAAATCCGTCGATTGACGCTACAAATATACGCAATGTTTTCTTTTTTTGATGTAGATACGGTATTTTTTACCGTTGGCAGGCAAGCGGTCAGCTACCTTGAGGTGCTTTGTACGCTGGCCGGGTTGGCCGGTATTTTCTTTGCCATGCGCGCTAAAGTCGCTAATTTTTGGGTCGGGTATTTATATAATATTTTGTTGTTCCCGTTGTTTCTACAAAAGGGTTTATATGCCAGTATGCTCTTGCAGCCGGCAGGGTTTGCTATTACGCTGTTCGGGCATTATCGCTGGACGCATCCGCGCAAGGACGAAGAAGACCGGCAGCGGGAGTTGAAAATTACGCGTCTCGGCGGTCGGTCGTGGGTAGTAACCCTGCTGGCGGTCGCGGCGTTGACGGTCGGCATGGGCTTTGCTATCTCGAATCTGCACCATTGGATTCCGGCTATGCGGCCGGCGCAACAGCCGTTCCTCGATTCATTTATTCTGGCCACCATCCTCACGGCGCTATGGCTGTCGGCGCAGAAAAAATTGGACTGCTGGGCGGCATGGATGACGGTCAACGTAGTGAATACCGTCCGTTATCCGTTTGGCGGGCTGGTGTTCCTTGCACTGGAAAGCGGCAGTAAGATTATTATGGCCACGTTCGGTTTTTTGCATTGGAGGAAAAAGATGTTGAGGTGTTGAAATGTTTCGGCTTGTGCTTAAAGTCCTCGCCCCAAAATAAAATAACGCGGACAGGGAAAACAATTGTTAATTGTTAATTGTTAATTGTTAATCCTGTCCGCGTTGTTTATTTGTTGAAACGGCTACTACAATTGTTAATTGTTAATTGTTAATTGTTAATTGTTAATTGTGTCCGTGTTGTTTAGTCGCAATTTTTGATTTCTAAATTAGTTTTGCGTATTCCGAAAATTCGCAGCCGTAGGTTTCCGCTAAGAAATTATCTTGTTCGTCGGCTTTGAGGGCAAGACGGGTGATGTTTTGCTTGATTTCGTCGCGGTAGTCGGAGGAGATGTCGGAGATGTGAAGACGGTAGGAGAGGTAAATCCGGTTGCCGTCAATGCCTAATTGGTAAGGTTTCAAGTCGGAACCGAACTAAGGTTCTGATGCGATCAGCCATCGGTGTCCGAGCAAACGCCTGTCGGCGTGTTGCGTACGCCATTGTGGTAATGGACAAGACGTGATGTGAGAATGTTTTTTCATATTTTTTTATTTTAACTGGTAAATGTCGTGAGTAAAATAATTAGCGGCGTCTTTTCGTCGGTTGACGAAAGTGTCTCCCAGGTTGGGGGAAGGTTTCGTCGGTTGACGAAAGTGTCTCCCAAGTTGGGGGGTCTCATGCCTCAGGCTCTTCCGGCTTATCGTTTCCCAGGTATTTAGGCAGTTCCATACCGGCCATGTTGAACAGGTCGTTCAGGGGCGGTACCGACTGCATGAGTCCCGAGAGGAAGTTAGCGGTGGTTGTTTTGCCTCCGGGTTGGTTTTGGCCGTCCCATACGGTGATTTTGTCGATTTTGATGTGTTTGATTGCTTCGACTTGGGTGCGTACCAGTTCGGGCAGTTTGTCGGAGATCATCAGCAGGACGGCTTTTTGGGTGTCGTTGTTGGCGGCTTTGACGATTTGTCCGAATCCGTCGGCCTGTTTGCTGAGTATTTCGTTAATTCCTTTGGCCTGTGCTTCCATTTTGGCAAATATGGCGTCGGCTTCGCCTTTGGCTTTGCGGCGCAGTTGTTCGGCTTCGGCTTCGGCTTCGATGATGGCTCGTTGCTTGTCGATTTCGGCAGGGACGATGATGTTGGCTTGCTGCGAGGCGCGTTCGCGTTCGGCGCGGACGGTTTCGGCTAATTGTTCGGCGACGTAGGCTTCTTCGAGGGCTTTGGCGCTTTGTACTTTTTCGGCGGCAATGGCGCGGCGCATGGCTTCGGCTTCGCGTTCGCGGCGTTCGGCGTCGGAGTTGGCGATGGCGACGCGGGCGACGTTTTCGCCCTGTACGGCGGTAGCGTTGGCGTCGGCGGTGCGGACACGGGTGTCGCGCTCGGTCTCGGCAATGCGGATATCTTTATCGCGGTCGGCTTCGGCCTTCCCGATTTCGCCGAAGCGGTTTTGTTCGGCCACGCTTTTTTTCGCTTCGTTGATAGCTTTGGCGGCGGCTTCTTTGCCCAGCGCTTCGATATAGCCCGATTCGTCGCGGATGTCGGTTACGTTGACGTTAATGAGTTTCAGTCCGATTTTCCGCAATTCCAGCTCGACATTCTGGCTGACGTTGATGAGGAACTTGTCGCGGTCGGCATTGATTTCTTCGATATCCATCGTAGCGATGACTAAGCGCAGTTGTCCGAAGAGGATGTCGGTAGCCAGCTCTTGAATATTTTTCGGAGAGAGCCCCAGCAGACGTTCGGCGGCATTGGTCATATTCTCCGGGTCGGTCGAGATACCGACGGTAAAGCGGCAGGGCACGTCGACGCGGATATTCTGCTTACTGAGGGCGTTGGTCAGGTTACATTCGATGGGTATTGGCGTCAAGTTCAGGAACGAGTAGCTCTGAAACACCGGCCAGATGAAGGCCGCGCCCCCGTGAATGCACTTGGCGGAATTGGCGCCGCCCTCCTTATTTTTCCCCGTACGTCCGTATACGACAAGTATTCGGTCGGAGGGGCAGCGTTTGTAGCGCGACAAAATGGCGGCAAATGTGATAAACAGTACAACCGCAAAAACGATAATTAATAAAAGCATGTCCATAGTCTTATTTTTTTAATATTGGTGAATTGAATGTTCATGTAATTCTTCTACCAAGAGCATGTGGCCGTCCATGACCTCGACGATGCGTACTTGCCGTCCGGTGGGGATTTCAGCGCCGTCGGTCATTGCATCGTATTCCCGGACGGTTTGGCGGATATTGACTTGTATTTTGCCGGCGCGGGCGCGTCGGGCGGCTATCGGGATGTAGACGATGGCCGTCAGTCCGGCGGCTTGGCGGATGTCGATATTCCCGCTTTGCACCGTGCGGCTCAGGCCGTAGAAAAGCAGCATAACGAGGGCGACGAGCAGCAGCCCCATGAATGTCGCCAGCAGCGTCAACGCCAGCGTGCTTTCGATAGTCGGGTAAAAAGCGATGCCCGTCCACGAGAAGCCGAGAAAGAAGTTAATCAGATTGCGAAAGGTAAACAACTGGAACGGCGCGCTACCGCCGTCGCCGTCCAGATCACCGTCGGCATCCATGCCCACAAAAGTCATGACCATTTGAATAATGAAAATAACACTGGTAACAAGAGCGATGCTCCACATTATTTTCAGAAATAAATCCAACGAATTCCACCAAATATCCATATCAATTTCATTTAAGAGATAAGGACACAAAGATAGGGGTTTTTTTGAGATTATCGTTGTTTTTTCTTACTCAAAGTTGCATTTGTTAGTTGAATTTACAAATCATTTATTGTTTTTGTTTATAATTAATTATTCGTTATTGATTTATACCGTATCAACGCCTCGATGTAATAATAATCGGCATAAATAATTGAAGCGTCTATTTCCGAGCCGCTGGGATAATGCCCGGTAGAATGTAACAGAAACGATGGCTTGGATGCTCTGCTTTGATATTTTTCCGATGACAGTTCGACCAGCATATTGATTGCCGCAGTCTGATATTTAGCAGACTTTTCCCTATTGTCTTCCAGTTGCGACAGTTCCAGCAATGCCGACGCTGTAATTGCCGCCGCCGAAGCGTCGCGCGGTGCGTTGGGGATGTTGGGCGCATCGAAATCCCAGTATGGGACATATTCGTTTTTCGGCAATCGGCCTAAATACAAGTCGGTTACTTTCTCGGCGAAACGAAGGAACTTTTTGTCCTGCGTTTCACGATAAACCATTGTATAACTGTATATAGCCCATGCCTGCCCCCGCGCCCAGAGCGAACTGTCGGAATATCCCTGATGCGTTACGCCTTTGATGAAATGACCGTCGATGCTGTCGTAAACGGTAACGTGATAACAGCCGCCGTCTTCTCGAAAATGATATTTTATTGTCGTTTCGGCATGTTTGACGGCAATATCGTAAAGTTTTTTACTGCCTCCGTTCTTCGATGCCCAAAACAACATTTCAAGATTTATCATATTGTCGATAATAGTGTTGTGCCCACCATACAGATTCATATCGCGGGGCCATGAGAGAATTGTTCCGGCTTTGGGATTAAATAATGTTGCCAGCGTATCGGCTGCGTTCAACAGGATCCGCTTGTAATCTTCGTTGCCGGTTAAGCGGTAAGCGTTGCCGTAACTGCAAAATAGTTGGAAGCCTAAATCGTGGTCATAAGCAGGAAGTTTTGTTAACGGATACAGTAGATTCGTATAATAAACGGCAACTTCCGCATCGGATGGCTCATTTGTGTATTCATAATTATACCAGAGAATACCCGGGAAAAATCCGACCGTCCAGCTTTCGATTTTCACGTCTTCCTGTTTCCAACGCGCAGCAGTGTCGGCAATGCTGCGGGGCATTCGGTTGTTGCCCGAAATTTCGACCCCTGTTTTTTTTAGTTGTAGATTACAGTAATTCAATTCTTTTTCAACATTAAATGGTGTATTTACACACGAAAACAACAATAAACCGATTACTGTCATTAAAAAATTGTTTCTCTCCTTCATATCGTTTATTTTTCTACTTTAAACCAGTCCGCATCCATCCATGAACGGCTTGTGCCGATGGTTTTATTCAGGATAAACAACCCCGTTTTGGCTCCAATCCATTTGCCCTGCCGGGCTTGAAACGACACGCCGAAAGGATGAAAATTCTTTCCATCGTTACTGTACGAAAATGTGGCGTTTCCTCCTTCCTTTACTGTTAATTTGAAATAGATCTCCAGTTCTTCGACAAGGGTTTCATACAGATATTTC
>JAIRKX010000013.1 GCA_031259805.1 Prevotellaceae bacterium
TCGCAACACCTCTTCTTTTAGGTGAAAAAGGGAAAAATATTACAGGTGTCGTTTTTGGAAATTATTCATTAAAAAATAGAGGGAAATGAAAAGTGTAGTAGTGATTCTTATTTGTAATATATTATTGTTAATGAGTTGTAGGCACACTATTAATAATATAGTAGATTCAAAAATTTATTTAATGAATGAAATAGTATTAGATGATAAGATAAAAAAATGGATTTTAACTTTTATGCAGTCTAATAACAATATACATTGTATTTATGAAATTTATGTGGATAAAAAAGCAGAAGGAGAATATTTTATAACTTTGTTCAGCGTGCCTAATAATGTCGATTATTTTACAACTCATTTTCCTGTAATTTATACATTAATTGATAATAAAATTGTTTTTATCTATTCGGGAGTTGAAGATTTTATAAAAAAGGAAAAATATTCTCCAAGACTTAAGATTAAAAAGAAAAACATTGAAGAAAAAGCCACCTACGAAAGTTTATCTATAGTAATAAAACAAGACACTTCGTATGTTGTAGGTCATGTAGGAATCCCTTTTATAATGGTAACATTTGATCCAATTAAAATATCTAACAATTAAATGTTTGTAGATGTATTATCTTGACATAGGTAGACAATAAATTCTAAAAATTACTATCTTTGTTCCATGAACAACCTATTGTCCACATTATTTTGTTTCCATGTATGTTTCTGGCTTGACGCCAACGGCAACACCACCGCCGAAGGCGGCGTGAATATTCAATACAATCTGTTGAACTTGCCGCAAACCATACAGTTGCCCGGCGGCCGCTCTATACAAAACACCTACACCTCCGGCGGTCGCAAACTCAAAACCGTTACTCTGGACAACACCGAATACACCGACGGCACCAAAACCTACAACGGTAATTTAATATTTGACAAAAACGGAGAATTGGAGTATATCTTATTTGATGAAGGGAGAATTTTGCATAACGACGGCGCATTTACGTTTGAATATCATTTAAAAGATGAATAAAAATAAGCAAACGAAAATGATTATTAATCTGTCAACTTTTTTTCAGGACGTAAAATACTAAAATTTTAAAATTAACCGTAGACCAAGAAAATTACTTCACTTTGATTCGCCATGGAATATATTTTCCTCCGCATTGAATAATCCGGTTGCATTTGATACTTAAGTCTACCTACCCTGTCAACTCTGCGCTATTGAAGGCAATTTCAATAATTTTTTCTAAATTTGCACTTTCATAAAATAAAATGCGTATGTTGAAAACAGGAATGATGAGTATCGTGGCGTTATTAGGCGTCTATTTAGCGAATGCGCAAGGCTATCAAATTACCGCGCAGGTTGACGGGCTGCAGGATTCGACGGTACTGTTGGCTGTATACAGCGGAAGCAATAAATATGCACGTGATACGGCCAAAACCGACAAGAAAGGTCGCGTCGTATTTGCCAAAAATACACCGCTGGCGGGAGGTATGTATATGTTGGTAGCGGGCAACATGCAGTTGTGCGATTTTCTTATATCCGACGAGCAAAGCCAGCAATTTACTATCTACTATAAGAAAGACGGCGATGCGCCGATTGAAATTAGTTTTAAAAACTCACCGGAAAATACAGCGTTTGTCGAATTTCAAAAATTCATGGGCAAACGGCAAAGCGATGCGCGACGATTGAGGGAACAGATGCAAAAAGACTCGACGTTCCGCACCGCCGCCGTAGATAGCATGAAACGTATTGCTGACGAAGAAAAAGAATATACCGACGGCGTCATGAACAAATGGAAGGGCAAACTGTTGGCGACACTCGCCCGATCGGTACAGCCGCTGCCGCCGGCTCCCGAGTTGGATATCCCTGACGACCATCCGCAACGCGATTCTATTCGCTGGGTTCACTATTACCAGTGGGAGAAAAACCACTTTTTCGACAATCTCGACTTGACGGATGCACGCCTGCTGAACACCCCCGTATTCCAACCGAATTTCGACACGTATTTTAATACTAAAATCGCCCAGCATCCCGATACGGTGATTGCCGCCGTGCACCGGATACTCGACAAGACCAAAGACAGCGACGATATGTTTATGTATTGCCTTGGACACCTGTTTAACACATATATCCAGTGGAAAACGCTCACTATTACGCCCGACTATGCCATTGGGATGGAAGCGGTAGTCATCGACCTTATTACTCATTATTACCTTGCCGGCAAAGCGCAATGGGCTGAAAAAGACACCACATTTATGCGGCAAATCCGCGAATATGTGCGATTCAACCGGCATTCACTTGTGGGGTTGCCGGCGCACGATTTACAGATGCAGCAACTGACCGGACAGTACACGTCACTTTATTCCCTACAAGCGCCGTACACATTGCTGCTATTTTTCGACACCAACTGTGGTCATTGCCAAAAGGAAATCCCGTTGATTTACGATACTTACAAGCAATTCCGCGAGAAAGGCCTGCAAGTGTTTTGCGTATATGTCGGCCGCGACGGGCCGGCATGGCAGAAATTTGTAGAACAGCACGAACTGGATTGGATCAATACATGGGACCCTTACGAAACAACCAACTTTCGGGAAATATATACCGTGCAAACCACGCCGCAAATATACCTGTTGAATAAAGACAAGAAAATTATTGCTCGCCGTGTAACGCACGATCTATTGGAACAACTGCTCTCTTTTTACATTGATAAAAAGGCGATGAACTTGCCGAAAGAATAACAGCAAAATTATTAAATTAAGTATATTATGAAGACAAGAAAATACATCCTTGTAGCGGCAGTTGCTCTCCTCGCAGGGCCGGCAGCGGCTCATCAGACAGTTGCCGGCACACCGGCGCAGAATTATTCGATAGAAGTAACCGTCGGCGGCGCACCGGCCAATACGATGGTTTGGTTTGCGATGTACAGTGACGACGTAACAACCGTCGTCGATTCGTTGCCAACCGATGTCGGTGGTAAAGTCCTATTTGCCGGCGAGCAGCCGTTAAAAGCCGGTATGTACAAGATCTATCTGCAAGGCGAGCAAAGCCCGTTTGTAGATGTATTTATTACCGACGGCGAACCGCAACATTTTGCATTATCGTTTGACCGGTCTATCGGAATGGCGTCCCTGGAAGTACACGGTTCGCCCGAAAATGAGTTTTTTGCCGACTGCCTGCATTTTCTTAATGACAAACAACAGCAAGCGCAAGTCCTGAATGCCCGCATGGAGCAATATCAAGATCTACCCGATTCGATAGCCATTATCAGCGCCCGACTGCAGCAATTCGGAGTCGATATGCAAAATAAATGGGGCGAAGTATACACCGCCTATCCGAACAGCACATTGGCACTGTTCCTGAAATCGGTGCGGGAGCCGGTAGCGCCGGAACCGTCCATCTCGCCTTTGACGGCTAACCGCGATTCAGCCATGCAGGTCTATTACCTCAATTATTATAGGGAACATTTTTTCGATAACATCGACTTTTCGGATGCGCGGATACTGCGCATGCCTTTCCTGAGTAACACGTTCCGCATCTACTATCTGCGCATTCTGCCGCTGGATAAGGATGTGCTGATGGAGCGCACCGAATTTCTGATAAATAAGGCAAAGGCCAATCGTGAAGTATATGAATATATTGTGCGCAACCGCTACGATTTTTTCCGTAGCGCCCCCTACCCCGAACTGGGAGGCATCGCACCGGCGATTGCAGAAAAATACATCATCCGAGATTCTGCCGAATGGCAAGACAAAGCCTTTCTCGCAAGAACCCGGCATTTTGTAGCCGTATCGCAGTTAAACCCTGAAGGAGCGCCCGCTACCAATCTGATTCTGCAAGATTCGACAGGCAAAACCATAGCCCTCTACGATGTGGAAGCGCCCTATACCATACTACTGTTCTACAATCCGCAGTGTCATTCCTGCGCCGCTATAACCCCGATGCTTTGGGAAGTCTATACGCAATACCGCGACAAGGGGCTGCAAGTATATGCTGCCTACGTGGATAATAATAGAACAGACTGGACTCCCTACCTTGTCGAAAAAGGATATAACTGGATTAATGTCTGGGATGCTGACGGCTCGCAAGGATTATACGACAAGTATAATATCCACGCCATTCCCCTTATGTACTTATTGGATAAAGATAAAATTATTCTTCGTAAGGACATTACCGTAGAGCAGCTTCAAGAGGTATTACCGCAACTATTCAAATAGAAGAAATGAAACTGAACTTAAAAAATCCGCTCATCTTTTTCGATGTAGAGACTACAGGGTTGGATATTGCTAAAGACCGTATCGTTGAGATAAGTTTGCTGAAAGTGTATCCCGATGGTCGGGAAGAAAGTAAAACGTACCGCCTGAACCCGACCATCCCCATTCCGAAGGAAGTGCAAGCCATCCACGGCATCAGTGATAGCGACGTGGCCGATTGTCCGGTATTCGCCAACATTGCCAAAAACCTTGCCGCGTATATGGCAGGCTGCGATATTGCCGGCTACAATATCACTAAATTTGATATTCCGATATTAGTCGAAGAATTTATCCGCACCGGCGTAAACATTGATTTTCGCAATCGAAAATTAATTGATGTGCAGACTATTTTTTACAAAATGGAACCCCGTACCTTGACTGCCGCCTATAAATTCTATTGCAACAAAAAGTTGGATAACGCCCACTGCGCCGAAGCCGATGCAAGAGCCTCCTACGAAGTACTGCAATCACAACTCGACCGCTACGATGTCCTACACAATGACGTAGCCGACCTCGCCGCATATTCTACCAACAATAAAAAGATTCTGGATTATGCCGGACGGTTTATCCTCAACGATAACGACGAACCTATCATTACTTTCGGTAAACACAAAGGGCAGCGCATCGCCGACATACTAAAGAAAGAGCCTGCGTATTACGCATGGATTATGAACAGCGATTTCCCATTAGATACCAAGCGTGTGCTTACGGAATTAAAGATGGGTAAATTCAAATAGTAATGTACCCCAATTTTCAGACTCGTTTGAGGTAATCGCCGTGCCACGAGGACTTGTATTCTATGTTTTGAGGGTAATTTGGGCTAAGTTGGGTTAAGTATAAAATGCCAGCGCTATTCCTCTAATGTCGTTTTTTATTCGTCCGTATTCAAAGACCGGTTTGCCGTTGATGAATGTATGCGTTACGGTAGCGCCGACAGTTACGCCGTCGTAGGGCGTCCATCCGCATTTCGACCGGACGGAGGCGTGGGTGATGGTCTGCGGGCAGGCCGGGTCGACGATCGTTACATCGGCATGGTAGCCGGCGCGGAGGAAGCCGCGCCGGTCTATCTTGAACAACCGCGCCGGAGCATGGCACATCCGCTCTACGATTGTCTCGGGAGTAAATACACGACTTCGACACAGTTTGAGCATCAAGGGCAGGGCATATTGTATCGACGGCATTCCCGACGGGGCGGAGAGGTAGGGTTGCTGTTTCTCGTCGCGCGTATGCGGTGCGTGGTCGGTGGCGATGGTGGTGAGGCGTCCTTCAGCCACGGCCTTGCGCAAAGCGTCGCGGTCGGCAAGGGTTTTGACAGCAGGGTTGCATTTTACAAAATGCTGCAACCGGTCATAGGCTTCGTCGTAAAACCAGAGGTGTGGAATGCAGGCTTCGGCTGTCATCGCGCCGCTGCCGGTAAACAGCGCGGCCTCGCGAGCCGTACTGATATGCAGTACATGTAATCGTGCGCCGTATTTTGTGGCCAGCATCATGGCGCGTTCTGTGCTGCGCAGGCAGGCCTCTTCGGAACGGATGAGCGGGTGATGGACGGACGTCAGGGCGCTGCCGTATTGCGCACGAAAGGCGGCCATGTTGCGTTGCAAAATATCCTCGTCCTCGCAATGCGCGGCAATCAGCGCAGGTGATTCGGCAAAGAGCGCCGACAGCGCGTAGTCGTCATTCACCAGCAGGCGTCCGGTCGATGAACCTAAGAAGAGTTTTACGCCACCGATTCGTCGTGTATCCATTCGCCGGATTTCGGCAAGATTGTCATGCGATGCGCCCAGATAAAACGAATAATTGAGGAGCGACGTGTCGGCAGCGCGGCGGTATTTTTCTTCGACCGCCTCGATCGTAGTGGCAGGCGGTAACGTGTTGGGCATGTCGATAAATGAGGTTACGCCGCCGGCCGCCGCCGCAACGGTTTCCGAAGCGATATCGGCCTTGTGTGTGGCGCCGGGTTCACGGAAGTGAACATGCGTGTCGATCACGCCGGGTAGCACCCATTTCCCCGTCGCATCAATCATGGTGCAGCCGGCGGGGAGAGCAGGCGTCGCCGTCGCCGTTGGGTAAACGCCTTGTATCAAGCCGTCGGCAATAAAAAGGCTACCCTGTATGGATAGCCCTTCATTTAGTATACGCGCATTACATATGTAATAGGTGTCGTTCATCGGAAAATATCGTTCATCGGGGAGTTATTCGCTGGTGGAGTCTGGTTGCGGTTTGATTTTCCGGAAATGCAATTTCAGCACGCCGGTAAACGCTTCGCTGAAGATACCGCCGCTCATTTTTGACGCGCCCGCCTTCCGGTCGATGAAAATAATCGGTATTTCTACGACACGGAATCCTAATTTGCAGGCATTATATTTCATTTCCACCTGAAATCCATATCCTTTCATGCGGATAGCGTCTAAGCAAATGGTTTGCAGGACGCGCTGGCGGTAACATACGAAACCGGCGGTAGTGTCCTGAATTTTCATGCGGGTAATAAACCGCACGTACTTCGAGGCGAAGTAGGAAATCAGCACGCGGCTGAGTGGCCAGTTGACGACGCTGATACCGCATGAATAGCGCGACCCGATGGCGACATCGGCTCCGCCGGCGCAGGCTTCGTAGAGGCGCAGCAGGTCGTCGGGGTTATGCGAAAAGTCGGCGTCCATCTCAAAAATATATCCATAGCCGTGTTGCAACGCCCAGTGGAATCCGGCGATATAGGCTGTTCCCAGCCCTAATTTGCCATTCCGTTCAATGAGGTGCAACGTATCGGGAAATTCGGTTTGCAGTCGTTTCACGATGTCGGCCGTACCGTCGGGCGAATGGTCTTCGACAACGAGTATGTGGAAGTTGCCGGGCAACGAAAACACTTTGCGAATCACGTTTTCGGCATTCTCCCGCTCGTTGTACATAGGAATGATAACTATTTTTTCAGGCATGTTTTCACAAACTTAATTTGAGTATTTGGCGTGTAGCGGCCAAGCGGTTATTTTCAAAGATACAGAGGATATACATTCCGTTCGGTAGCCGGTCAATAGTGATGCTTCCGTTGGTGGTGGCGGTCGATTGCATCAATTGTTTGCTGGTGTCGTACACATCAATCCGGCAAGCAACAGGGACGGTCTGTTCGCCGTTGACATGGCGGCGGATGTGGATGGCGTCGATAGCAGGGTTGGGGAATACCGTCCATTCGATTTCGGGGAATGCTGGCACCGGCGTGGGTTGCGGCAACGGAATGGCGTCATCGAGAGCTGCCGCGCCGCCGAATATCGGTCGTATCATTAACACCCCTTCGTATATGGACGGTTGCCAGATGTTTCCGATATTATACATAGTTGCGCCCTGTGCAGATCGATTCACATCGTAGCCTACATTCATATAGGTTTCGGACTGCTGAATCCACCCGATATAGAACGTTTGCCCCCGTTTGATTTCAATGGCTTCCGGCAGTTTGTAGGTAATAAACCGGTTCCGTTCGCCGCTGAACGCGGGCGTTGCCACACGCTGGTTATACAATTCGACACCCGGTTCGCCGTTGTTATCGTCCCATACGACCATTCGGAACGGTTTGACGTTGGCGCTGTCGCGGGCTAAATTAAAATAGATACCGATAGCTCGCAGGCTGTCGGTATCGAATGAGGTAAACCGGACGGCCACCTTACCGCTCGCCGATCCTGTGCCGGTCAGCCCATAGCCGTTTTCGGCCGTGCCGTCGTCGTAGCTGTAATAATTATAAAATGCCTGAATGTATTCGGTCGTATCATTATGCCGCAAAGCCGTACGGAAGGGCGACAGATCGTTATCGTTAACCAGATAACTTTGTATTCGGAAGGCTACCGAATCGGACGCAGGGTCGATAGCGTCAAATTCATAGGGAGGGAAATCGTAGTCGCGGACAAACGATTGCCCGTTGGAAATATTTTCAGTGCCGCCCGAATGTTCCTGCGGCCATGCGTAACTCCCCATCAATGGTGTAATGGCAAAACGACGGGTTACATTGCGCAAGCCCCACCCTAAATTCCGGTAGGATAGCGAAAAGTGCATCGGATTGCCGAAGAGTCGTTGCTGCGCTTCGGACGTGCGTAAATGCCGCGCCGGAATGGAGGTGTATCCGATAGTCATTGGCGGTTGCGGCTCGCTAATCGCCACATCGGGCAACAAGGTATCAGCCATCGAGCGGTTGCGGTTGAGATAGACAAAGTCGAGATGCCAGTGGTCGCAGTTGCTTTCGCGTCCGGGCACGGGGCTTGCGACCATGCTTGCCATATTCACAAACCGGAATTGAAAATTGTCGATCAGGTAACGCACGTCGTTAACGGGCAGCGCTACGTAGCGAAACAGGGTATCGTGCCGTCCCCTGTATTCCCGTTGGGTGTCCGACAAATAATCGGTTTCGATCAGCGTCGAATCCCCTCCATTGGCCGATGCCGTCCATACGGTCGTCCAGCGATCGTTGTCCCAAAACTCAAGCCGCAGCATATCGTTGTGTTCTGGCATATCTCCCTGCCCACATGGCTGATAGAAGAAACTCAATACTACACCCGCCTCGCCGTACAGACGGACAGGATAGGAAGTGAGCATGTCGGCCGTGTCGGGCGACGACCCGATGTGCGGATAAATATGTCCGTCGTCGCCTTGCGCGTCGAACGTAGCCACTCCGATGGTCGGCGAATTAATTCCGTAGTTCGTATTGATAAACACACCCCGGCTTTTCCAGATATTCGTGTTCGGCCAGGGCATTTTCTCTGCAAAATCATCGACCAGCGGCAATGTCAGGGGAGCGCTCGGCACGCCCTGAAAACCCCACACAGTCGTCCGTGCCGGTTGCGGCTTCACCTGCGGATTGACATACAACCCCACCAATGTCTCTTGCGCTTGCAAACCGGTAAATGCAAAAAATAATACTATGACGAATAATGCCTGTTTCATAAACGCCGCAAAGGTACGATTTTTTTTTAATTATGGAAGCGTGCCTACGAGGGCAGGGCTGACATATCTAATACATATATGATGATGTAATGATGAGGTGATTCATTGCTCCGTCATGGCGAGGAGCCCCCACGGGGAACAATGAATTAACAATTATTACCGCCCCTGTTTTTTTACACATTTTTTTGGTCGGTTTTCAGAAAAAGCATATCTTTGTCATCGCTTCTTTGACATCTGTGATTTTTGATTAACTCTTTAAGTTAATCAAAATCCCTTTTCTTTTTTTTTCGTTCTCTCATTTTTAATCATTTCTATCGTCCGGCGCCGCTCTTTTTTCCGGCGCTAATTTTATTTCTCTCATTTTTATAATATCCTTATACATTTCTGTTTAATCTTTGCCGTTTTTTAAAAAATACAACTATTCTTCCCCTTTTTCGTCCCCCGCTTTTTGCCTTTCAACGCTCTGGTTTCACATCTATTAGGGAGACCGAAACACGTTCATTTCTCCCTCGATTCTTCCCCCAATTCGTCTCCTTTTGCAAAAGTTGTAGGCTTATTCTTTGATTCTCAGCCGTTGCAGTTTTTTTTAATTAACTTAAAGAGTTAATCAAAAATCCAGCGAA
>JAIRKX010000067.1 GCA_031259805.1 Prevotellaceae bacterium
GAAAAGCAACCATGGCAGCACGCCCTCTAAATGCACTCGAAGTTCATGTGGGTTATAGCATCTGCTAACGAGGGTTTAGCAGATGCTACGCCTGTCTAAATTGTTTTTTCCCAACCTCCATATCGTTACATTTATGTAGAAGGTCCGGTATGCAGGAATGTGATACCGGTCAAGCATGCCACTACACGGCAACAAAAAAACACTGTAGCGTACGGGGTACGTTACGATATATAAAAGACTTACTATGTAGCTAATAAAAGTCATAAACTGATTAAATACATTTTTATAACTACAAAGATACATATTATTTTTAAACTATGTAATTTTTTATCATATTTAATGTTTTGTTAATACCGGATATCATTCTAATAACAAAATTAACAGCTACTTATATGTTATACATAGAATAGTTATGTATGTTTTCTCTGTTCTCCGTCCATTTTCCATAGAAAAAAGCCTTTGTCTAACTCAACAACTCCTGAAAATTGATAGCCTACATTGCGGTTGCCCATTACCTGATGCAATTTAGGGTATACTTATCAGTAAAAACAGATGCCTAACTTTTCACTACCTTCCTTATCTCAACCAATCGTTGCAATAGCCCATCAAGGAGACTTAATTTTAGCATATTTGCTCCGTCTGAGAGAGCGATGGAAGGGTCGGGGTGCGTTTCGATAAAGAGTCCATCGACACCCACGGCAATACCGGCGCGAGCGATAGTCTCAATCATCTCGGGTCGACCGCCGGTTACGCCTCCCGTCTGGTTCGGCTGTTGCAATGAGTGTGTTACGTCGAGCGCCACGGGCACATCCAATCGTTGCATGTCGGGGATACCGCGGAAATCGACTACCAAATCGTAATAGCCGAATTGTGTACCGCGTTCGGTCAGCATCACCGTATCGCGACGTCCGCCGGCAGCTTCCTGCACTTTCTGCACGGCATAACGCATCGCTCCGGGCGCTACAAACTGCCCCTTCTTGATGTTCACCATCCGTCCGGTACGACCTGCCGCCGCCAATAAGTCGGTCTGGCGACATAGGAACGCCGGAATTTGCAGGATATCGACACCATAACCTGCCGCCATAGCAGCCTCATCGGGAGTATGAATATCGGTAACTACCGGAATGCGGTAGGTCGTACGCACTTTATGCAAAATACGCAATCCTTCCTCGTCGCCGATGCCGGTAAACGAATCGCTTCGTGAACGGTTGGCTTTCCGGTACGACGCCTTAAATACGTAGGGAATCCCATACTTTTCACTCAGCCGCACAATGTTTTCGGCTATATTCATACATAACGCCTCACTTTCGACCACACACGGGCCGGCCAGCAGAAAAAACGGCTTGCCGATAAAAAAATCACTATTTATATTCATATTCATAATTTGTACTCTTTACGTCACAGGTTCTGCAGCCTGCGCTATTGCTTGCGTCGCTTTACGGCTTACGCTTTACGCATAAAATATTCAACACAATGGCTATAGTAGCCGTTACCGGAAGTCCCGATATGAATATAATAGATACCCATTCGGGAAATGCTGCCAACGCTTCGGGCCGGAAGTACAACCCCGTGCCAAGCCCTACGGACAGGGCAGTAATAATCGTCGCGCGACTATCGAACCCCTCGCAACTAACCATCTGAATACCGGTCGCGACGACCATCGCGAAAATCAAGATCGCTACGCCGCCTAACACGCAAGCGGGCATTGCTACGACCAGCGCCGCCAGTTTAGGGATAAATCCGCAAGCGATCAACAACACCGCGCCGGTCATCAGCGAAAACCGGTTGATGGCCTTGTTCATCGCGACGATGCCCACGTTTTGCGCATACGTCGTCGTCGGCAAGGCATTCAGGAGAGCCGCTATGAGGCTTCCGATGCCTTCGATCAGCAGGCCACCGCGCAACTCGCGGGACGATTCCGTACGGTTCAGCCCCGCCACAGCTGTGGCCGCAATATTCCCGATAGACTGTAAACTGGTAATTAAACAAATGATTACTACTGGAATGATTGCCGCCATTTGAAACGACAGACCAAATAGCGCCGGACGGGGCAACGACACCCACGCCGCCTCCCGTACTGCCGTAAAATCAATCAATCCCATCGGAATAGCCAGTAAATATCCGGCTACAATCCCTATCAGGATCGCCGCAATAGAGAGAAAGCCCCTGCCGAACACTTGAAGTACGACTACAGTTAATAATGTAAAGCAGCCTGTTATCAAATTTGTTGAATTCCCATAATCGGCGCTTCCGGAGCCGCCGGCCAGATAGTCCATGCCCGTAGGAATAAGCGTGATTCCGAGACAAAGCACAATGCAACCGGTAACTAACGGTGGGAAAAATCGTTTGATGCGTCCTACCCATAAAGCCAGCAGTATCTGGAATAGCGCGCCAACTACGATAGCGCCTGCAAGGGCACTCATACCATATTGACGGCCAATACTTATCGCGACAGCCAGATATGTAAAACTCGTACCCATCATCACAGGCAATTTCGCCCCGACAGCACTCAACTGCATCCATGTTACCACGCCCGCCACCAACAGCGCACACTGTACCAGCATCCCTACCTGCGATGCGTCTATACCTACAGCCGCCGCCACCAGCATTATGGGCGCTATGTTGCCTATCAACAACGCCAACACATGTTGCAAACCGACAGGGATTGCCTGCAGTAGGGGAGGACGTCCGTTTAAATCATATATCGACACGGTTGTTAATGATTAATAGTTGTATTTCGGCCAGAGTTTGCGTAATAGTTCCCGCAGGGGGCGCTCTTTGGGGTTGTCGGAGGGTTCAAATAGGCGTGTGCCGGAAATCTTTTCGGGTAGGTATTCGAGGTTGACAAAATTATTTCCATAATCGTGTGCATATTTGTAATCTTTGTGATAACCAAGTTCTTTCATCAATCTGGTAGGGGCGTTACGCAGGTGGAGCGGTACGGGGAGGTCGCCCGTTTCGCCGACCAGCGCCGCCGCTGTTTCGATGGCCATGTAAGTGCTGTTACTTTTCGGTGATGTGGCCAGATAAACCGCTGTCTCCGATAAAATAATCCTCGATTCGGGCATACCTATTTTAGCAACAGCCTCGAAGCAGGTGTTAGCGAGCAATAAGGCATTCAGATTGGCAATCCCAATGTCTTCCGATGCAAGGATAAGCATCCGCCGTGCAATAAAAAGGGGGTCTTCGCCACCGGACAACATGCGCGCCAGCCAATATACCGCCGCATTGGGATCGCTGCCGCGCATACTTTTGATGAATGCTGAAATAATATCGTAATGTTGCTCGCCGCTCTTGTCGTATAGAGCAATGTTCTCCTGTAGCCGTTGCGCCACAAGCGCGTTGTCGATCGTTATCGGTTCGTCGTCCTTGCATGTACCTACGAGCAGATCGATGATATTAAGCAGTTTTCGGGCATCGCCGCCAGAAAAGCGAAAAAGCGCTTCTGTTTCACGAATGTCGAATGTACGAGTTTTCAGGTAGGCGTCCTGTGTGACGGCGCGTTGTAGGAGGTCTTCTAAGTCGGCTACTTCCAGCGGTTTTAGGACAAATACCTGCGAGCGCGATAGCAGCGGCGAAATGACCTCGAACGAAGGATTTTCGGTTGTCGCACCGATCAATACCACCGTGCCGTTTTCTACCGCTCCCAGCAACGAGTCTTGTTGTGCTTTACTAAATCGGTGAATTTCATCAATAAACAGGATAGGCGAGGGGGTAGTAAAAAATCGCTGGCTACGGGCTTTATCAATAATGTCGCGCACGTCTTTCACTCCGGAATTGATGGCTGACAGGTTGAAAAACTGTCTGTTGAGGGTGTTGGCAATGATCCGCGCTAATGTCGTTTTGCCTACGCCCGGCGGCCCCCAAAGAATGAACGAGGCAATATGTCCCGACTCAATCATCGTGCGTAATACTGAGCCCGGTGCCACTAAATGGCGCTGTCCCACATAACCGTCGAGCGTCTGCGGGCGAAGTCGTTCGGGTAGAGGTATCGTTGGTTTCATGTTAACGTGCTATATTGCGTATCATTTTTCATGTTACAAATTTACATGAATTTTTTTCAATAGACAATATTCATCAGACAATATTCATCAGACAATATTCATCAATAGACAATATTCATCTATATTCCACAAATCCGATTCAACATAATATAAATTGTATACATTTTCTATCGTGTCGTTTATATAAAATAAAAGTATGTCAATATCGGTTTTCATAATTATATTTTACTGTCGATTGCTATAAAATGATTTTTTATATTATAAATATATAATTCAATGGTTTACAAAAATAAATAACACGAAAGTTTAGTATAATAACAATGGTGTTATATTTTTTTATATTATTCCTTTTATTCAGTATATTATGTATGATTATGGCCGGCGCTTAAAATTGCTTGTTAAAATAAAAATAATACTAAAATTCGGTATAAAAATCATTGTCTGTGAAATTTTATGTATAATTGCAATTATTTTCTAAAATTTTAAAATAAATAAATAAGATTAAAGCAGTAAAGTAATGGCTACAAAACCTCAAAAAAAGAAAGCAATATCGAAATCGCCAGTCAAAAAGTCTACTATACCGTCAGCAGCCAAAAAGTCTGCGGTGAGCAGGCTGTCGACGTCCATGATAGATCCTGCGCCGCCGCGTCGGGTGGGCTCTGCGCCAGGGGATAAACGCCGGGTGGCGATTAGCCAAAAGAATTTGTCGCAGGATGTGCAGGATGTGATGCGTGAGCGTTTTCCGCGCGGGTATGTCGACTATATGGATCAAATCATAAGGGTTGATAGGCCCGACGGATCGTTCTTCTATGCGATTACGTTAGAGGTAGATGATGCTATTTATCTAGTAAAGATAGATGTGCAAATTGATACCGACTATGAAGAGGTAGAAAAGAAACTCTTTGGCGGTGGCCATGGGGTGAGCGACGACGGCCACAGTCTGTCCGATTCCGATTCCGATTCCGATGATGACGATAAGGATTTTATGGATGATGATGCTTCGGGCGATGAATGAGCCGTTTCGACGGTTCAAGCGCGTAACTGTTCCGTCGGTTCACGACCGGCGTATGAAGCAGGGGAAAAATTTACATTATTATGCTTTGGGCTGCATTTGTGCGGCTTGCATTTGTGCGCAATCGCATAGTTGTTCTCCAAAGTATTCGTGATGTTGCCGGTCACGAGACACTACTAAAAGTCTTCGGTTGTTTGCGGCAGTGTGACGTGTATTATCCTCCGAAATCATCAAACAGGATCATTTCCTTTGGTACGCCGAGGTTGTCGAGCATGGTGGTGGCGGCAGCGGTCATGAGCGGAGGGCCGCAGAGGTAGTATTCAATATCTTCGGGGGCATCGTTGTGTTGGAGGTAGGTGTTGTATATGACTTGGTGGATGAATCCGACGGGGCCATTCCAGTGGTCTTCGGGCTTAGGTTCGGAGAGGGCAATGATAAATCTGAAGTTCGGATATTGGCGTTCGAGGGCCCGAAACTCGTCTTCATAAAATAGTTCCCTGCGGGAGCGCGCACCGTACCAGAACGATACTTTGCGCTTGGTGTGTAGCGTGTGGAAGAGGTGGAAGAGGTGCGAGTGCATCGGGGCCATGCCTGCGCCGCCGCCGATGAACATCATTTCACGGTCTGTATCGCGGAGGAAAAATTCTCCGTAAGGGCCGGCAATCATGACTGTATCGCCGGGCTTGCGGGAGAATATATAAGACGAGCTGACGCCCGGGTTGACTTCGGTGAACACGCCTTTGACCTTGTCCCACGGCGGCGTGGCGAGGCGGATATTGAGCATTATAATCGTGTCTTCGGCTGGATGGTTGGCCATGGAGTAGGCGCGGCATGTGGGTGTGGTATTTTTCATCTTCAAGTCTCCTATTCGCATCGCGTCCCAGTCTTCGCGGAATGCCGGTTCGATTTCGATGTCTTTGAAATCGACTTCGCAGGGCGGGATGTCAATCTGGATGTAGCCGCCCGATTGGAATTGTAACCTTTCACCGTCAGGCAGTTTGACTTTAAATTCTTTGATGAACGTCGATACGTTGCGGTTGCTGATTACCTCGCACGGCCATTTTCGGATACCCAGAATATCTTCGGGTATGGCAATGCGCATCGTATCGTTCACTTTCACTTGACAGGCCAGCCGCCATTTGGTTTGTTGCTGTTTGCGGGTAAAGAATCCGGTTTCGGTCGGGAGGATGTCGCCGCCGCCCGATAGTACGCGGCATTTGCACTGGCCGCAGGTAGCGCCGCCGCCACAGGCGGAAGGCAGGAATATTTTGTGTTCGCCGAGCGTTGACAGCAGTGTAGCGCCGGGCGCGACGTCCAGCGTTTTTTCATCGTTTATCGTCAGCTGAACATCGCCCTGTGGTAGCAGTTTGGTTTTGGCGTATAGCAACACCGCCACCAGCGACAGGAGGACGACCAGAAATACCGATAACGACATAAGTAATACAAGTATATTCATCATTTTCTTATAATTTTATGCCCATGAAACTCATAAATGCGATACCCATCAATCCCGTTAAGATGAACGTAATGCCGACGCCACGCAGGGGTTCGGGGATATTCGAGTAGTGCAGTTTTTCGCGAATGGCCGCAATGCCGATAATCGCCAGACACCATCCGATGCCCGATCCGGCGGCAAAAGCCAGTGTCTCGCCTATGTTGGCGTATTCGCGTTCCTGCATAAACAGTGAGCCGCCCATAATGGCGCAGTTGACCGCGATGAGCGGCAGGAAGATCCCCAACTGGTTGTAGAGTGTCGGCGTATGTTTTTCGATCACCATTTCGAGTATCTGCACGACGGAGGCAATGACGGCGATGAATAGTATAAAACTTAAAAAACGAAGATCAATTTCGGCCAGCGCCGGACTGATCCATGCCAGGCTACCGGGCGTCAGCAGGCAGGCGTTTAGCAGGTAATTGACTGGCAGAGTAATCAGCAGTACGAAAATCACTGCTATGCCTAATCCTAAGGCGGTTTTGACGTTTTTCGATACGGCGATATAAGAACACATCCCGAGGAAAAACGCAAATATCATGTTGTCTACGAAAATAGACTTTACAAAGAGGTTGATCGTATGTTCCATCGTGTCGCGGTTTAATTAGTGCGTATAAAACTTCGTTGTATCCAGATAATGATCCCGACGACAATCATGGCCATCGGCGGTAAAATCATCAGGCCGTTGTTGGCGTAGAAGCCGCCGTTGGTGATGTACCAGCTTTCGGGGATCATTTGATACCCGAACAGCGTACCCGAACCGAACAGTTCGCGGATGAATGCTACGATAATCAGAATCATGCCGTAGCCCAGACCGTTGCCTAATCCGTCGATGAACGATGGCCATGGTTTATTACCCAGTGCAAATGCTTCGATGCGCCCCATGATGATGCAGTTGGTGATAATCAGCCCGACGAACACCGACAACTGTTTGCTGACATCGTAGGCGAACGCGCGGAGGAACTGATCGATGAGAATGACAAACGTAGCTACAACTACCAATTGCACAATAATGCGGATACGCGGCGGGATGGTATTCCGCAATAGCGATAAAATGAAACTCGAGCAGGCGGTAACGATCGTAACCGCCAGCCCCATAACCAGCGCCGGCTCAAGTTTGACCGTTACCGCCAGCGCCGAACAGATGCCTAAAACCAGCACCGTAATCGGGTTGTTTTTGCTTATCGGGTCCGTGAATAATTTCATAGTTGTTGTTGATCTGTTGATTTATCTTGTTCGTTTTTCATTGTCCCCTGCTCACTGCTACTGTCTACTACCGGCTGCTCACCGCTACTGCTACTGTCCACTTCCGGCTGCGACTGCCGACTGAGAAACGGCAAGTACTTCGCAAGGTTATTTTTTAACATGGTTTCGACGCTGCGGCTGGTGATCGTGCCGCCCGAAATGGCGTCGACGGCATGCAGGTCGTCGGACGATACGCCGCCTTTGAGGATGTGCACGGAGGTGAATACGCCGTGGTCAAAAATTTGTTTTCCGATGAATTTTTTAGAAAACGTCGGCGTAGCAATCTCAGCGCCTAATCCGGGCGTTTCGCCTTTGTGGTCGAAGGTAGCGCCGTAGATGGTGTTCATGTCGTCGTCGAAGGCCACATAGCCCCACACCGCACCCCACAGCCCTAAGCCGTACACGGGCAGGATGTATTTATATGCGCCGTCGTCGTTCCGGCAGACGTATACGGGCAGGTCAAGCGTAGCGCGCAGGGTAGCCTGCTGTGCCGAGTCAAGGTTGCCGGCGTCGATTTGCCGGATGATGTCGTATTGCGTTTTCATGTCGACGGCAAAGGCATCGCCCTCTTTTCGCTCGCCCCCCTCCCCTACTATGTATTGTTCCACGATGTACTTTTTGTACAGAACTTCGATGTACGTCCGCTTATTCGGCTGGTCATCGACCGAATCCGTTTTGTGGACGGCGGCGAGGATGGCTTGTTTTTTTTCCATGGCAATATTCGCCTGCTGCCTGCTCTTCAGACCGGTAGCCGTCAGCGCCAGCGCCGTAGCTACCACGACGACCAGCGCCGTAGTGTATAACACCGTGTAGCCGTTACTGTTTTTATTCCATTTCAGTTTCATATTTCAATTCCTTAATTCATATAGGATTTTAAACATTTGCAGGGATGCGTTTCAGCCTCCGGCGGATGTGGGAGGCCACTACATAATGGTCAATCAGCGGGGCGAAGGCGTTCATCAGTAAAATGGCGAGCATCATCCCCTCCGGGTAGCCTTCGTTGAAGACGCGGATAAGCATGGTCAGGACGCCAATCAGAAAGCCGTAGAGCCATTTGCCAATTTCGGTTTGGGCGGCGGTAACGGGGTCGGTCGCCATAAACACCGCGCCGAACGCAAAACCGCCCATACACAAGTGATAGTACGGCGGCAGCGACATATAAGGATTCACAGCCAACCAGTTCATCAGAAAGCCGGTAGCCAGCAGTCCGGCGACGCACGAAAACATGATTTTCCAGCTGGCCACGCCGGTATACAGGAGGATGACTGCGCCGATGAGCACCGCCAGGGTTGATGTTTCGCCGATAGAGCCGGGGATAAAGCCGAAAAACAGGTCGGCCATTGACGGCAGTCGGTCGATGTGACCGGCGGCGGCTTCGGCCAGCGGGGTCGCGCCGGTGGTTACTTCAACGCCCGACGGGCTTTGCAGTCCGGCCACCCACACGCGGTCGCCCGATATATGCGACGGGTACGAAAAGAAGATAAAAGCGCGCGCCAGCAATGCCGGATTGAAGATATTCATCCCCGTACCTCCGAATATTTCTTTCCCGATAATCACGGCAAAGGCCGTAGCCAGCCCGACCATCCACAAGGGAACGTCGACCGGCATAATCAGCGGGATCAACATGCCGGTAACGAGAAATCCTTCGTTGACTTCATGTCCGCGAAGTTGTGCCGCAGTAAATTCGATGCCCAACCCGACGACATACGATACTATTATAATAGGTAACACCCGCAGGAAGCCGTATATCCACATGCTCCAGAAGGTCATTTCGAGGCCGAAGGTATGCGCGTGCTGGTAGCCGATGTTCCAGCAGCCGAAGAACAGCGCCGGCATCAGGGCGACGATTACGACGGTCATCACCCGTTTCAGATCGTTGCAGTCGCGCACATGGACGCCCGAGCGGGTGGTAGTGTTAGGGACAAAAGCAAACGATTCAAAAGCCTCGAACGTCGAGTGCAGGAATCCGAACCGCGCCCCCTTCTCAAACGAGGGCCTTAGCCTGTTTAGTATATTCCGTAGCATGTGTGGAGTTATTGAGTTGTATTATACGAATTGTTTTTAAATGCTGAGGCGTAGAGATTTTGTTCATTAACCATTGTTTATCATCAGGTCTATTCCCTTTCGGAGAATGTCCTGCACCGGTATTTTCGACGGGCATACAAATTCACAGAGGGCGAGGTCTTCTTCGACCACTTCGTAGATGCCTAACTGCTCCATCCGGTCGATGTCGCCCGCCAGAATCGCTTTGAGCAGGTAGACCGGGAGGATGTCCATCGGCAGTACCTTTTCGTAGACGCCGGTGAGGACAAAGGCGCGCTCGCCGCCGTTAATATTGGTATCCAAAGTATACTCCTTGTAGGGAAACATCCACGACAGGTAGCTGCGCGACGCACTGTAACGATGCTGGCGCAGCGGATTCGCCCAGCCGAGGAACTCGTATTTATCGCCTTCGGGAACGACGGTAATAGCGTTGTCGTAGAAGCCCAGATAGCCGTCTGCTCCGACATTCGCGCCGGTGAGGACACTGCCGCTGATGTAGCGACATCGCCCGGAGGTATTTACATAGTCGGACACCGTCGACACCGCTACGCCGGCAATGATCCGAAAATAGCGCGGGTGCTTTACCTCCGACCCTGCCAGCGCGATCACCTTCGACACGTCGTAGACGCCCCGTAGCGCCAGCCGCCCGATGGCTATCACATGCTGAGGGTCGATTGTCCATACCTTTTCGCCTTTGTTAATCGGGCTGATGTGATGTATTTGCACTCCTGTATTCCCCGCCGGGTGCGGCCCCTTGAACACGATTTTTTCTACGTCTTTTATCTTATGAAAAATGCTGGTAGCGGCTATTTCATCGCTCAATCCGAGATACAGTTTGTCGGACAGCTTCCGCAATACCTCAATGCCTTTCTGGAAAGTTGCGGCCTCGCCCATCAAGGTAAAATCGGTGTCGGGTGCAAGGGGGGCGCTGTCGAAGCCCGAAATAAAAATCGCTTTGGGGGCGTCGGAAGGATTGGCCACCGTGCCGTACGGACGTTGCCGGATAAACGGCCACGCGCCGCCGGCCAGCAATAGCGAAATGACTTGCTCGCGCGACAGGGCGGACACATCGGCCACATTGTGCTGCACATATTCCTGTGTTGCCGACGGCTTGACGACCACCGCGAGCAGCCGCCGTTTCTCCCCGCGCACAATGGCGCTCACCACCCCGCTCACCGGCGAGACGTACCGGATTTCCGGAAGGCGCTTATCGTTAAACAGCGGGGTGCCTGCCAGCACCTCGTCCCCTTCGCCGACCAGCAGGTGAGGCGTCAAATGAGGGAAATCGCCCGGCTTTAAGGCATACGCCATTGCCGCCGGCAGTTTGGAAAGCACCTTCTCTGCTTTTCCTTTTAGCGAAAGAGTAAGACCTTTACGTATTCTTATGACGTTCGACATGAACTTGTGTGTTGAGTTGTTAATTTGCTTATTTAAGGTGCAAAGTTAGCATATTTTCCGGAACATGCTTTATGCTATTGAGCGCAAGCCAGGGCTGACGCATCTAAAATATATGTGATGATGTGATGATAAGGTGAAATGCGCTACGCGCGGTGAAAAAGGGTGAAAAGGTGAGACGCACGTCATTCCGAGCGAAGCGAGGAATCTCCTTGCAATGACGGAGCAATGAATCGCCACATCATCACATATATTTTAGATGCGTCAGCCCTGGAGCGCAAGCCTTCAGCCTGCGCTATTGCCGGCGCCATTTCGTGGCTTACATTTTACCCCCGAAGGGCATGGCTTCACGATTCACGTTGGTAATAGATTTTGTAATATTTCCGGCCATGGTCGTCGATGCCTTGTTCGATTAGCTGGCGGTCGCCGTGGATATAGATATGAAAGTTTTTGTCCAATTTAATGACGCTACGGAATACTCGCGCCTGTTTTCGCACGGCGTTGTCGGAAATGGCGAAATCGTCGGCAATGTCCAAATCAAATTCTTGCGCATAGGCTGTTTTATACTGACGGAATTTTTCGGCGACCTCAGGCTGTTCCATGACGTCACGCGTAAATTCATCGAGATGGAAATGGTCTTTTTCTTTGAAGAATTTTACCGATTTATTCAGCAGGTCGATTTGGTCGGCTTTGCTTACGTCAAGCTGCTGCGGCAGTTCATCGCGGACAAAATTTTTGCAAAGCGACATGATATTTTGCGTTGCATGGTAGTCGTCCCGGCGCGGACGCAGGCACAGGAAATCATCCGTCCAATATTGGGCTTCGCTGTCTTTACCGGTATTATCGGCCACCGCCACGATATACCCTTTTTCGCGTTCGGTATTAAATATCAGGCAGCCTTTATCCAGTTTATTGATATTAATTCCCTTTTCGCTTTCTACTTCAAAGCCGTCGCCTGACGGATACACTTTTAGAAAGGTATCTTTGTGCTCCGATTTGAATAACCCGACGGCCTCCACTACTTCGCCGTCGACGATGCAATCTTTAAAATAAGCGGTATAGAACTCGCCGCCCTTAATTTTAGGATGCACGCTCTGCGCATACAGGTGCCGCGCAAGGTTTACCGACTGTTCGAGCAGCGTGTCGGGGTCGGCGAAAATCGCATCGGCGCAAGCAAATACTTCATTCATCTTTATACCCATATCATGATAAAGATGAAAGTATTCGGACAATTTGAAAGGCGAAAGGAAATAGCGCATAAACAGCGCCTGATCCGCATCAGTCAATCGGAGTATTGATTTTGATATTCCGCACTGTTCGTTATGGCTTTTATTTCCCACAAAATGAATGGATAGCCGGTGCATAGTTGAGTTGTCGCAATATATCATAGTTGTTGCATTGTTGAGTTGTTAATTTGTTGTTTCGGGATGTAAAGTTAGTATATTTATTTGTTTTGTATGATTTCTTTTCCGGCGCACACGAAGGATAAAGGCCTTTTTTAAACTATTTTTTGGTTAGTTTAAGAAAAAAACATACCTTTGTCGGCGGTTAAAACAGATCTTTGTCGGCAGTCCCATTTTTGATTAAATTAGTAAGTTAATCAAAATCCATTTTTTCTTTTTCTACTCTCTCATTTCTATTCTCTTCTGCTGTCCGGCATTCGTTTTTTCTCCGGCGCTTTTTTTGTTTACTTCATTTTTATAATCTCCTTATATCTCTTTACTTACTCTTCGTCATTTTTTTAAAATGCACATTCATTCTTCCCCTTATTCGTCCCCCGTTTTTTGCCTTTTAACGCTTTGGTTTCGCATCTATTAGGGAGACCGAAACACGTTCATTTCTCCCTCGATTCTTCCCCCAATT
>JAIRKX010000142.1 GCA_031259805.1 Prevotellaceae bacterium
CAGGAGCCGGCGCATGCGGACGATTTCCGTAAGCGCGATTTCTCGTCGAATCACCATCATGTGTTGGAGTTTCCCCGCGAGCAGATCGGCAAGGAGGCGCATATCTATGCCCGCTACTCCAACGCCCACGGCAAAGAAGGCCCGATAGGGCCTACGGAGCGGGTGGTCATCAGCTGACCGTTGCTCATTGGGGCGGATGAATGCAGACGCGGCCGGTATCGATACCGGCCGCGTTTTGTTTTGTGGGGGTGTATGTCAATCCTTAATATTCCCACAAATCGTGTTCGAAGTTCATTAATTCGATTTTTGTTTCTTCCGATTTGAGCATCCGTTCAAAATCGTTACGGGTATAACTTTCAAACCGGCGGTTATTTTGATTGTCGGCAATGGCCGTAATGTACGAACTGAACCGGCGTTTGATAAATAAATCGTCAAACGATGTCTGCGACATTTCGTTTTCGCCGGTAAAACAAGATGTATTGGCCAGTATCTTACGAGCATGGGGATAGTATACCCAGAATAACTGTTGTTTTACTTTCTCCCCGGATTCTTCTTCCTCGTCATTCGTATTCAATTCTTTATTGTATACGCGAATGGGGCAGATGCCGGTAATGCGGACAAAACGTTGCGAATAATGCTTGTCGAAAAACCATACTTCCTTTACCAGCAATTCCTGCACTTCCTCCCATTTAATTTCCCCGCGGATGACGACCGTCGTGTCGGTACCATCCATCCGTTGACGCCGTTGCACTTTGTCTTCGGCATCAAAACGCGCCGGAATATCTTTCGGGTTCAGTTCCGTTGTAAATTCATCCGTATCGGTATCGTATAAGGTTAACTTGCCGGCCTGCGCCGCTTCGACCATCGTTTGTACAAAACTCTTCCGGCTTTGCGACACTTCGGTCGGATAATAGAGCGAATGATTGATTTTTTCCCGCAAGTCAATGACACGCCACACTGTCCGATACCAGATAACATCCGATTCCCGCACGCTGGGATAAGGAACCGGTTCTTTTTCTTCAATGATTTCGCGACGGAACGGCCCGTCTACCACCAAGCTTTTTTTTACTTGCGGTTGCGACGTTTGCGGTGCTTCCTGCTGCGTTTGTGCCCACATGTTCCCGCTAAACAGGATAAGACTAACGAATAAAAGCGTAATTTTTTTCATACAACTGTAATTTTATCTGAGTCGGAGTGAAAAGTCCGACAATTCTATTTCTTTTCCATCGGGGCCTTGCGCCTTAATATCGGTAAACGAAACGCGCTGGCCGGACCGTACACGATTGATTATTTGTTTTTGTTTATCTGTGAAACGTTCTGATCTTGATGTTTCTTCATTCGCATATCCGTCAATAGTAACGAATACGGTAAACGACGTTACTTTGTATTTCAAATCAAAATCAAAATCTTTCATTTCGGCTACTACCCCTTCTGCCACCGCCAGTTCATTTTTACTGACCGTTTTGGTAGCAATACCAAATACGGCGGCTGTAGGAGTAGGAATATCTTTCACACGGAACGAGAGCGTCCCCATATTTTGGTTGTTGTCCAGAATGACCGATACATCGCACGTACGCCCACTACCCGGGCGCAGAAAAAATTCGTTGCCCCGGCGAGTAATAGAGCCGTTGGTTACCTTCGGCTCCAACCGGTCGAGCGAAACGCCCGAAAGGGAAATACTCATCGGGTTATCAATGCCTCTGTATACTACGTTCATCTTTGTCGGCGATACAACTACATTCGGTTCGGCCACCTCATATTCAATTCGTAGCGGGATGATTGTTTTTCCTGAAGGTCCCATAAATTCAACATTCCCGTTGATGCTTTGTCGCCCGACCGATGAGGCCATTTGTTTAAACTCAATTTTTCCTTTGTCCCCCGAACGCCATGTATGTCCCGGAGTAACAAATACCGGTCGTTGGGTGGGGTCATAGGCGGCCAAAAATATTTCAGCTTTGTATTCCGACCCTTTTAATATGTATTTCGACTCCGGGATAAGAGCCACATCAATGTTTGAAAATTTGAAGTCCGAAGCGTCGATTTGGTTTTGCAAAAATTTCAAGGCTTCGCTTTCGCAGTTCACAATATCCATTTGCTGTTTCGACAAGAGGGCTACCGCCGAAATAAGTGGGACGCTTTCAAACTGCGAGGCCTCCCAAGTACGGTTTGTACCGTCACTGGTCATTGGCGGGTCTTTCAGCAGTAATACGTTTTCAATTGAACGCGCCGAACTGGAGTTCGGATCTATCAGACCAAGTAAAAACTGTTTGTAGTCATCAATTTCGTTCCGAAGTTTATGGGCTTCTCCCGAATTCATTTCGCCGAGCATAATGCCGGATGCCACATCGGTATTATCTTGCCCTTCTATCAATTCAACATATATTGAATCGTTTGTTATCGCCGGTGCTTCTTGTCCGTCGCTGGCACGTATAAGTCTGATTTTAAGATTATGAATACGTTCGTACAAGGCGTTTGTCCGGGCATGTACGCTATCGGCCTTTGCTTTCCATGGCGCGACTTTCTCAGGGTTATCGAGCATTGCATTAGCAAATTCGCCAATATCCGCTATGTTTTTTTCGCGTATGGTTCCTATACTTTTATTAATACCTATGTCAATCAAGACAAACGCGTTCAATACTTCCGCCGACACATTCAGCGCTAACATGGCTGTTAGCACCAAATACATCATGTTTATCATCTTTTGACGAGGTGTGAGATTACCGCCTGCCATAACTTTTCTTTTTAAATTTAACGTGTAAAGAAATCATTCCTGTCGGCTTATTTTCTCTTTAACGTTGCATTGACTGTTTGAACTACCGAGGTATAGGCCACATTCAATTCCGCAATTAACTTATTTAATGTAATCATTTGCTGATCGAATTGTTGGGCTTGTTGCGCCGAATAATCCATCGAGCCTAACAATGTTTTGCTGTGCGCTACATAGTCGCGGTGTTCTTGCAGGTATAATTCGTACGATGTATTAACCGCCTGTAAATTTTTGTTTAGTACCGCCAAATTGGCATTCGCCTGCTGGCCGTGTTCATTGACGGATTTGCTAGTATTCTGATAAACATCTACCACCGTTTGCGCCGTTTCGCGATACGTATCGGCAAACGATTGTGCGGTTTCGTTGAGCGTACTCATATTGGTAGCCGCCTGTTGCAGGCCGCTGACGAATTGCTGCGACGCCTCACTGATGGTTGTCAAAGCATTCAGACTGTTGATGGATTGATTGAAACGTTCTACACTTTTCTGTAGGTTTTCGGCTAATTCGGGGTCAACCGTCAAATCCACGCCGTTTTGCAAACGGCGGTCACGAGCATTATTTTTGCTGCCAACCAACGCAGTAGCGCCTTCTTCTTCGAGGTTCAGATTGTCTCCGGATAGTTCGGGATAAATTGTTTCCCAATGGTATTCGACTGGCAATGGTTCGAATGCAGAGAAGAAGAAAATGACACATTCGGTAATCATCCCGATGGAAAGCATGATCCCTGCGCCCGTCCAGTGTTGCAGTTTAAACAATGCCCCGATAATAACCAGCGATGCGCCCCATCCATACATGCGGGACATTAGCTTTTTCCAGCCTTTTGATGTTACAAATTTAGAAATAGAAGCCATAAAATTATTTTTTATTTACATTAAATATTACACTTTGTTATTGCGCTGTTCCCGCATACGAACGGATACAACGGAATCCGATAAATGATTTGGTGGAGTCCTGATATTCAAATGTGCGTGTGCCGCACTGTAGGAAATAGGAAATGTCCTTCCACGAACCGCCACGGACAACCTTCCGTTTATGAGTACTGTGATCGGCCGCCTTCGGATTAGTGGCATACGTCGGCATCAGATCATTATGAATGTTGTAGGAGGCTTCATCATACGAATCCGCCACCCATTCGGCCACATTACCAGACATGTCGTACAATCCGAAATCATTGGGTTCATAAGAGCCTACGGGCATCGTATAAACGCCGCCATCCAATGCATACCGTCCGCGTTGCGGTTTGAAATTGGCAAGGAAACAACCTTCCTGATTGGTCGTATAGGGGCCGCCCCAAGGGTAAAGCTGGTTTTTCAGGCCGCCACGCGCCGCGTATTCCCATTCTGCTTCGTTCGGCAAACGATATTCCTCCGGACGAAGAACGCCTTTGCTCCGAGGCGCAGATTGTAACATATTTGTCCGCCACCGACAGAATGCCGTGGCTTGTTTCCACGAAATGCCGACTACCGGATAATCATTATAAGCTATATGGGAAAAATAACTGGTTGCAAACGGCTCGTTGTATGACGTTATAAAGTCGCGAATCCAGCACAGCGTATCAGGATATACATAAGTTATTTCCCGTAAAATAAATGAACCACGGTCTTTAATTTCTTCTTGTTCGCCTTTGGCGTTTACTACAGTACCGCTATATTTTTTTTGTTCTGGATCGTAACGGGATTGGGCTGCCTGCCGCAAGTCGATCCATGCATATTCATACACTAATCTGCGCGTGTCTACTTCCCTTCCGTTCATAGCTTCTGCGCCTTGATAATTCATTTCCCGTAACAATGTACGTTGCTCTTCATTTTTGCGGGTATTGATACGAACTCTCCAGTCCAACGGCCTTTTCTCGGGCAGTTCTTCCATTTCATCCTCCGGCTGCAGGAAAAAGGATTCATCACTAGTACCCAATAATGCCCGCGCCATGGAATCACGCACATAACTCACAAATTGACGATATTCGTAATTCGTGATTTCCGTTTGATCCATCCAGAATTCATTGATAGTAATGCCATGAGGCACTGCATTCATCGCCCACAAAATGTCCTGGTCGTTACCGCCTATCAAATAGTCTCCTTGCGGTACATACACCATTCCAAAAGGCGGCGTTTCCTTTAGTTTCTTATTCGTCCCTTTTGTTCCCCGCGATAATTCGCCGGTGTAGCCATAACTAGTCCTTCCGCAGCTATACGCGCAAAAAACCAATCCAACAGTAACGGTAAAATAGAGCAACTTCTTCATACCCTTTTCTTTTTATTTTCTATAAGTTTATAAAAATCTTACACTTTTATACTGCTGCGCGCCTCGAACCGTGCCAATGGCAAACGAATAACTTAACATTACTTCGTGCGTGCCGTTGCTAAACCGATTCAAAACAGAAGTAGCATATTCATATGCGTATGCTACCCGCAAACCCGGTAGTATTTCTACTCCAATCATGCCGGCAATCGCTTGTCCCCAACGGTAGCTGATGCCGGCCCAATATTTATTTTCGTACACGACGTTGCAAGCCGTATTAAAACTCACTTGCGCAAAGTCGGAGACAATGTGTATCATCGGCCGTAGCTGCCAAGTGATACTGTCAATCAAAAATGCGTATCCACCCATCGCATACAACGTTGGCTGATAGTGCGCATTGTTGTCGATACCCAACGCCGGACGGGTCAAGTGCATTGCCGATAGCCCGCCAAACCAGCGGGAATCGGAATAATACACGCCAGCGCCCATGTCGAACGAGATACCGGCATTGTCTTGTGTCGTAGGCATCGCCGGATCACCCTCCGCGCTTCCGCCACTTGGTAATCGCCACGAGTTGGATGCATACCAACTGCCGATAAACCCTAACGAAAGTCCGATTCCTATCTGTCCGCTACCCATTGCCCGGCGGTAAGCGTAGCCGAGATTTACCTCCGGCGCCCGCAAAAAACCGGCCTGTTCGTTTTGTAGCGTAAGACTCACACCGCTGTGTACTCCCAAAATGTCAATAGGCCCTTGTACGTTTATCACTGTCGAAACAGGAGCCTCATCAAAACCTGTTAACTCCAACCGATTGTAGGCGGAAGCGCAAAACAGATTTTCTTTATTATTGCCAGCATAGCCCGGATTTACAAATGTCGGGTTTGCAAATCCCAAGTTAAACTGAGGCGATTGCTGGGTATACCCCCTGCCGACAATCAGCAATAATAGCGTGCTCAGCAGTATTTTATGTAAACCATTCATGCAATCTTTCTCTCGTTATGCCAACCATAGTTAATATGCAAAGTAACTAAATAAAAACGACCTGAACAAAAAAAAATGAAGAAAAACCGTATTTTCTTTTACAATGACTGTCGTTTTTTTTACAATGTTTGGCTGTTTTAGACTCCTCTTTATAGTTCCGGTTTAATTAGAAAATCACAAAAAAGGATAGTAGTCAGGGTTGAAAAGGCTCGTCGCTAAATCGCCAAAAAGTTTGTACCTTTGCAACTTTAAATTTTTATTATTATTGTAAAAAACTATGAAACTGTCCGCAAAATACAATCCGGCCGAGATTGAAGACAAATGGTATGCTTATTGGATGGAACACCGGTTATTTCATTCGGAACCCGATGAACGTGAACCGTATACAATCGTCATCCCTCCGCCGAATGTGACCGGTGTGTTGCACATGGGGCACATGTTGAATAATACGATTCAGGATGTATTGGTGCGCCGTGCGCGCATGCAAGGCAAAAACGCTTGCTGGGTGCCCGGGACAGACCATGCTTCTATTGCCACAGAAGCGAAAGTGGTAGCCAAATTGTCGAGCGAAGGCATTCGCAAGGCCGATTTGACTCGCGAGCAGTTCCTCGAATATGCTTGGGAATGGACGCGCAAACACGGCGGCATTATTTTGGAGCAACTGAAAAAACTCGGGGCATCATGCGACTGGGAACGAGTGAACTTTACGATGAACGAAGCCTATTCGCGGAGCGTGATTCGCGTATTTGTCGATTTATTCAACAAAGGACGGATATACCGCGGCGTGCGCATGGTCAATTGGGACCCGAAGGCGCTGACAGCTGTGAGCGACGAGGAGGTAATACATAAGGAAGAACAGGGGACGCTATATTACATAAGGTACAAGATAAAACAACATAATTCCCCCTTCGGGGATCGGGGAGATCTTGATTATTGTGTGATCGCCACTACCCGTCCCGAAACTATTATGGGCGATACGGCGATAGCCATTCATCCTAACGATCCGAAGAACGCCCATTTGCGCGGAAAAACGGTAATCGTACCGCTGATAAACCGCGAAGTGCCGATTATTGAGGACGAGTACATCGACATTGAGTTTGGTACGGGTTGCCTGAAGGTTACGCCGGCGCACGATGTGAACGACTACCTTCTCGGCGAAAAGCACCGTCTCGAAGTCATTGATATTTTTAATAACGACGGCACGTTAAACGAGAAAGCGCAAATCTATGTCGGGCAAGACCGGTTTGCCGTCCGCGAGCAAATTGTAAAAGACCTCGAGGCGATGGGGTTGTTGGAAAAAGTGGAACCCTACACGCACAAAGTAGGCTTCTCCGAGCGCACCGACGTGGCGATTGAACCGAAACTATCCATGCAATGGTTCGTTAAGATGAGCGAACTGGCCGAACCGGCGTTGGAGGCCGTGATGAACGACGAGGTACTGTTGTATCCTGCGAAATTTAAAAATACTTATCGCCATTGGATGGAGAATATTAAGGATTGGTGCATTTCGCGGCAACTGTGGTGGGGGCATCGTATTCCTGCATGGTATCTGCCCGACGGGCGTTTTGTCGTCGCCGAAAATGAGGCGGAAGCTTTGAAGTTAGCCAAGGCGATGACCAAAAACAAAGCACTTGCGTCGACCGATCTACAGCAGGATAACGATTGTCTGGATACATGGTTTTCGTCGTGGCTGTGGCCTGTTTCCGTGTTCGACCCTGAGGTGCCGGGCAGCGACGAAAAGGTCGATCCGAACATTGATTTGCAATACTATTACCCGACGTCGGATTTGGTTACCGCCCCCGAAATCCTATTTTTCTGGGTAGCGCGGATGCTGATGGCCGGATATGAATGGGCCGGCGGGTATCCGTTTAAAAACGTTTATTTAACGGGCATTGTACGCGATGAGTTCGGACGGAAGATGTCGAAAACGCTCGGCAATTCGCCCGAACCGCTGAGCCTGATCAAGCAATATGGTGCCGATGGCATGCGTATGGGTATGCTTCTGACCTCGCCGGCCGGTAATGACCTCCCGTTCGACGAGGCATTGTGCGAACAGGGGCGCAATTTCTGCAATAAAATTTGGAATGCCTTCCGGCTGGTCGACAGCTGGCAGGCCGATGATACAGCCGAGCAACCTGCGCATTCGACGCAAGCCGGCGAATGGTTCAAGGAGTCGCTACGTAAGGCAGTCATTGATATTAACGACGATTTTGCCAAATATCGCTTATCCGAAGCCCTGATGAAGCTCTATAAATTGTTTTGGGACGACTTTTGCGCGTGGTATCTGGAAATCGTTAAACCACAGGTGGGGCAGGCGATGGACAGTACGACGCTCGGAACCGCCCGGCTGTTTTTCGATTACCTGTTGCGGCTGTTGCATCCGTTTATGCCGTTCATTTCCGAAGAGATATGGCAATGCCTGCGTCCGCATCAATCCGGCGACAGCCTGATGATTCAGCCGCAACCTTACGCTGACAGTTTCGACGAGGATTGCCTCTCCCATTTTGGGGTGATGCAACAGGCCATTGCCTCTATCCGCACCATTCGGCAGACGAAAAATATTCCGCCCAAAGAGCCGCTGGCACTCTATGTGAAGGGCGAGGTGGACGAGCGTCTGTTCCCCATACTGCAGAAGATGGCTAACTTGAGCGCTATCCGCCCCGGCGGGCCGGAGGATGGGCGCAATGTGGTGTCGTTCCTTGTTGGCACTACCGAATTTTTCGTGCCGCTCGGCACCCTGCTGAATGTCGAAGAGGAAGTTAAAAAACTGCATGACGATTTGGAATACCAGCAGAAATTTGTCGCGTCCATCAAGCAAAAGCTAAGCAATGAAAAGTTTGTACGGCAAGCGCCCGAACAGGTGGTCGCATTCGAACGCAAAAAACAGGCCGACGGAGAGGCGCGAATCAAAGCGATCGAGGAACAGATAGCAGCGCTTGGCGATGGAATATTAACGTGATGCGTATCTCCTCTGTAGTTCTCTGTGTTACTTGGGGCAAAATTACACGGAGAACTGCTGAGGGTTGCGCGGGAAAAATCATAGTTCGGACAGCAGACCCCGCAGTCAATCGTCGATCATCAATTTTCCGAGTATTTCGATGGCGTGTTGGACGGTGGGGACGTTTTGTATGGTCATCATCAGTTTTTCGTTTTGCTCTTTAACCGTGAAACTCTTCGGATGCAGCTGTATGTATTGCAGAATGTGGAAAAATATAGACGAACGGTAGTAATTCGATAGCTGATTGCTGATGAAATAGACAATCATCAACCGGTTTTTGAGTACGATTTTTTCAAAGCCCAGTTGTATGGCCATGCGACGCAGGCGGACAATGTTACATAATTCGTCTACTTCCGGCGGTAATGCTCCAAAACGGTCAATCAGTTCGTCGATGATTTTTTTTAAGGCCGTTTCGTCGGTAATATTGTCCAATTCCTTGTAGAACCACAGTTTTTCGGAAATGTTACTCACATAGCTGTCGGGGATCAGTATTTCCATGTCGGTATCGATCGTACAGTCTACCTCGCCCCACGTGTCGGACGACGGGGATGGGGACAGGCCTCTGTCCGACGGCGACGGGGATGGCGTTTCGTCTTGTAGTTCGGCCAGGGCTTCGGTCAGGATTTTCTGGTAGGTTTCAAACCCCATATCGGTAATGAAGCCGCTTTGTTCGCCGCCTAAAAGGTTGCCTGCGCCGCGAATATTCAAGTCCTGCATGGCGATATTAAAACCGCTTCCTAAATCGGAAAAAGCCTCAATTGCTTTGAGTCGTTTCCGGGCATCGTTGGTCAAAAAAATCGGCGGTGGCGCCAGCAGGTAACAGAACGCTTTGCGGTTCGAGCGCCCTACGCGACCGCGTAACTGGTGCAGTTCGCTCAGGCCGAACAGGTGGGCGCTGTTTACGATAATGGTGTTGGCATTCGGGATGTCTATACCGTTTTCGATGATGGTCGTGCAAAGCAATACATCGAATGTCCCGTTCATAAAATCGAGGACGACTTTTTCCAGTTGTTCGGGGATCATTTGTCCGTGTCCGATGCGGAGCGTTACTTCGGGACAGATGCGCATGATAATGTCGGCCATCTCTTCGATATCCTGCAGGCGGTTGTGGATAAAAAAGACCTGTCCGCCGCGTTGTGTTTCGTACCGGATGGCATCGCGGATGATTCTTTCGTGGAACGGATGCACTTCCGTCACAATCGGATGGCGGTTGGGTGGCGGCGTGTTGATGATAGACAGGTCGCGCGCGCCCATCAACGAAAACTGCAAGGTGCGCGGAATGGGCGTAGCGGTCATCGTCAGCGTATCGACGTGCATTTTGAGTTGCCGCAGTTTTTCTTTGGCGGCTACGCCGAATTTCTGTTCCTCGTCGACAATCAATAGCCCAAGGTCTTTAAAAGCGACCTTCCGGTTCAGTAGCTTGTGCGTACCGATCAGGATGTCGACCTTGCCGGCGACGGTATTGTCCAACGTCTGCCGGATTTGCGCCGTCGACCGCAGGCGCGAAATATAATCGACGGTAACCGGGAAATTGGCCAGTCGCGCCGAAAAGGTTTTAAAATGCTGCAATGCTAAAATGGTCGTGGGGACAAGCACTGCCACCTGTTTTCCGTCGGCTGCCGCTTTAACGGCTGCGCGAATAGCGACTTCGGTTTTCCCGAATCCCACATCGCCGCATATCAGCCGATCCATCGGAAAAGGTTGCTCCATATCGGCTTTTACGGCTTGTGTAGCTTTGAGTTGGTCGGGCGTATCTTCGTAAATGAACGACGCCTCGAGTTCATGCTGTAAATACGTATCGCCCGAGAACGCAAATCCGGCGAGGCGCCGACGTTGGGCGTACAATATAATCAGTTCGCGGGCGATGTCCTTCACCTTGCGTTTGGCTCGCTGCTTGAAGTTTTGCCACACGCCGCTGCCCAGCTTGTTGACCTTCGGCGGCTCGCTGTCATGGCTTCGGTATTTGGATATGCGATGTAGCCCGTGGATATTCACAAACAGCACATCGTTGTCGCGATAAATCAGTTTTATGACCTCCTGCGTCTTCCCGTTGATTGTCGTTTTCACCAGCCCGTCGAAAACGCCCACGCCATGGTCGATATGCACTACATAGTCGCCTTTGCGGAGAATGCTTAGTTCCTGCCATGTAAACCGTTCGCTTTGCTTGACCGTCCGCTGCATCGTTACGCGATGATATCGCTCGAAGAGTTGATGGTCGGTATAACAAACCAGCCTCAACGTATGGTCGATAAACCCTTCGTGCGGGGACAGCGGCACAAATTCAAACGGCATGACGGTTTTCCCGATCGACGCAAAAATAGCCTTCAGACGTTCCACCTGTGAAGGATTGTCGGTGAAGATATAGACACGGTATGCCTGTTCCGCGCGTTTGACGATGTCGGCGGCCAGCAATTCAAAATTTTTATTGAATGCCGGCTGCGGCATCGTAGAAAAACACACGGCCGACGCTTCGTCCGTCCGGTTATCCTCCAAAAAGACCTTCGGCTGCCGGCCGCCGATAATCGTCTGCCACATTTCGGGCGACAACAGGGTGTGGCGCAACGATTCCCTTTTCCACAATTGCTCGATGGCGCCCGCTACATAACCGTTGTTTTCAACCCAGATCACTGCCGTCGGCCCGACATAATCAAAAAGCGTACCGTGCCCCGCATTCACCTCCCGGTCGTGCCGGACGGGAATAATTTCGATGTGTCGTACTGCGGCGTCCGACCGTTGCGTATTCAAGTCAAATCGGCGGATGCTTTCCACTTCGTCATCGAGAAAATCAATCCGGTAAGGCTGATTGTCGACATACGAGAAGACGTCGACAATGCTGCCGCGAACGGCATACTGTCCGGGCTCCATGACAAAATCGACGCGGGTAAAACCATATGTCGACAGGCGTTCACATAGAAAAAACATCGACAGGCCTTTGCCGACGCGAATATCGATGATATGGCGTCCCATCTCGTCGCACGACTCCACCAACTCGGTCATCGCCTCGGGATATGTTACCACGATACAGGGAGTCCCGGTGCGCAGGGCGTTCAATGTCGCCGTCCGCTGCACGACAGCCGTTACGTCGAGTTGCCCGTATTCAATACTGCGTTTGAAGGCGGAAGGGAAGAAAAACACCTGCTTGGAATGGCTCCATATTGCCGCATCGTGCGCCACATATTCGGCGGTTTCGCGATTGACGGCTACATAAATCTGTACCTGTGATAAACGGTCAAAAATAGCCGCTATTGCCAGACTCCGCGCCGACCCGTACAGGCCGCATACGGACGTAACGCTCCCCTCGCCCGCACAAATTTGCGAGTACAATTGCCGGCAGGCGTCCTGTCCGGCAAAAAGAGAAACGAATGTAGAAGCGTCCATTTTGGGGGGCAAAGGTAATGATTTATTTGGGTTGTTGATTTGTTATGGAAATAAGGTAGAAATACTACCGCATGCTTTAGCTTACGTAAACCGTTGAAAAATTTCAAATAAAATTTGCATAATTCAAAAAACACTTTTACCTTTGCGACCATGATAACCCAACTAACCATACCAGTCCGTTCGACCCCCGAAGCCCTTTCGGGTTTTTTGGTATGTAGTTCTACCCCCCCCCCAACTCACTGACGACAAGTTAATTGCAGCGGCATTATCTCCGCAGGCCTTACAG
>JAIRKX010000151.1 GCA_031259805.1 Prevotellaceae bacterium
CACATCATACATCATACATCATACATCATACCTCATACATCATACATCATAAAAAACGGTGTGCGTATAAGCCGGATTCTGTCATGTTCTATCATTTATCTAATGCGGCCTACCCCTCGGCGTCGGACGAGCCATCCTACAGTTGCCGATATACATGGCCTTGCAATCCACGAGGGCATACGGCTTACGGCATCGCTGCCGTAACCGGTGAGCTCTTACCTCGCCTTTTCACCCTTATCGCGTTTCCACGACGGTTATTTTCTGTTATGCCGGCCTTAGCCTCACAGCTACCTGTGCTTTCCACAGCGTGGCGCTCTGTATTGTCCGGACTTTCCTCCCCGGCGTTTCGGCCGGAGCGATAGAACCGCACACCGATTTTGGCTGCAAAGATAGTATTTAAGTTTGAAAGTTGAATGATTATGTGTAACTTTGTGGCTATCGTAATCGAAAAAGCATGCAAACATCATTTAAAAATCAATATCCGTTATTGGAAATTTGCGCCTATTCCATAGCCGACTGTCTTGCGGCGCAACGGGGCGGCGCTGTGCGAGTCGAGCTATGCGCCGGCAGGCCCGAAGGCGGCACGACGCCAAGCTATGGCGCCATTATCGGCGCTCGCCGTTACCTCGACATCACCCTGCACGTGATGATTCGTCCCCGCGGTGGCCATTTTATCTATAGTCCACAGGAATTACAGGTGATGATCGACGACATTCGACTGGCGCGGCAGTGTGGCGTCGACGGCATCGTTATCGGTTGCCTTACGGCGGATGGCAACGTCGACAAAAAGGCCTGCCGGTGTCTGATCAAAGAAGCCGGCAAGCTGTCGGTAACGTTTCATCGCGCCTTTGACGAATGCCGCAATCCTGAGCGCGCGCTGGAGGACATTATTGCGCTGGGTTGTCAGCGACTGCTGACATCGGGGCAGTCGCCGACGGCCCAAGAGGGCATCCCGCTACTCCGCAAGCTGGCGACACAAACGATCGACGTTGACGGACATTCACGCATCATCATCATGCCCGGTAGCGGCATCAACCCCGGCAACATTGTCGAGATCGCCCAACAAACCGGAGCGCAGGAATTTCATACTTCGGCGCGCGCCAAACCTGACGGCAATACCGACGCCGCAGTAGTTACTCACTGTATCCGTAAACTTGCAAGCGTAAAGCGTAATAATAAATGATGAATTATCTGCGATAGTACCTTGCACTCCCGCAGGCGCGCTTTACGCTTCACGTCGCACCATTAATTATGATAAATATGCTTCGTAAAATTGAATTTTATCTTTTCTTACTGACAGGGCTATGTTTGGCAACCGCTACGTATTGTGTATATTTATTATATACGGTGCCAAAGGATCGCCTATTTATTGCCGACGAAAGCGAATATCGACAGGTGATTTCTGATTTTTCAGACCGGTATATTTTTTCAAATCGGTCTTCTCCTTCGACCGGTTTGGTAAATAACGATTCATCGCTGAGCATAGAAGAATACGGGGCGTTGCGTTTCCTCTACGCCTATATGCCGGAGGGTGATGCGAAAGGTTACGATCGGGATTTTTTCCTGCAAAATGTACGTGCATCATTCATTGCTCGTCGCGAAATGCCGTGGAGCAAAACCGTTCCCGACGAACTGTTCCGGCATTTTATCCTGCCGGTGCGAGTCAACAATGAAGCATTGGACTTGTCACGCCCTATTTTTTATGAGGCGCTGAAGCCGCGCGTGCGACGTCTTTCGATGCGCGAGGCGGCGCTCGAAGTCAACCACTGGTGTCATGAGAAAGTAACGTATGCGCCGTCGGACAGCCGGACGAGCGCGCCGCTGGCTACGTTGCGGTCGGCCATCGGACGTTGCGGGGAGGAGTCGACATTTGCCGTGGCGGCTATGCGGGCGGTGGGTATTCCCGCAAGGCAGGTCTACACGCCGCGATGGGCGCATACCGACGATAATCATGCGTGGATTGAGGTGTGGGTCGACGGCGACTGGCATTACATGGGCGCTTGCGAGCCCGAACCGACGCTCGACAGGGGCTGGTTCGATGCGCCCGTGAAACGCGCCATGCTGGTGCATACAAAAGTTTTCGGACGCTATAAGAGCAACGACGAAGTGATTGCCCAAACGCCGTGCTATACCGAAGTCAACGTTACCGGACGGTATGCGCCGGTGAAGCGTGCAGTGGTTACCGTGCGCGATGCTGTCGGCAATATGGTCGCCGGTGCGACAGTCGATTTCGAGGTGTATAATTATGCCGAGTTTTTTCCGGTCGCCGCCAAAACTACGAACAATACCGGCGTAGCCACGCTTACTGTCGGCATGGGCGATATGCTGGTGTGGGCGCGCAAGGGCGACCGCTTTGGTTTCTCCCTGTTCCCCGCCGCCGATGAGCAGGCGACGGTAACGTTGACCATGCGCGAAGGCGATGAGGCCGCGTTCGATTTTACCATCATACCGCCCGTCGAACAGCCGGCAACAGTCGATGTGAGCGACGCGCAACGCAAAGCCAATGATGCACGCCGGCAAAAAGAAGACGATATCCGCCGGCAATACGAATCAACGTTCTATACCAAGGCACAGGCTGATAGGCTGGCGGCAAAGCTGGCGCTCGACAGCGGCGTCGTGTGGCGCTACATGCAGGCCAGCCGCGGCAACCATGCCGAAATAGAACGATTCCTTTGCAGGATATTGCCCGGAGAGCAGCCACAGTGGGCGCTGAAGCTGCTGGGGACGATCTCCCCGAAAGACTTGCGCGATGTGTCGGCCGACGTCCTGCAGCATCATTTAGAATATGCCCTGCGTTACACAAAACGATATGCCGATACTACGCTGTTTGTCCGCTACGTGATGAATCCGCGCGTGGCTGACGAGCCGCTGTCGATGTACCGTGACCTGCTTGACTACAACATAGACTCGCTCGTGTCATCGCCCCACGTTCTCCGCACGGCGATGGCCGGCTTCTATACGAATTTTCATCGGGACGATACGTACAATCCGCAGTCGCTTCCGGTCAGCATCCGTACGACAGCGCAGGAGCGAAAGGGCGATATGTATTCGCTAACGATTGCCGCCGTGGGCTTCCTCCGCTCGCTGGGTATAGCAGCGCGGATAGAGCCGGCCACACATCGGGGGCAATATTTCCAAGACGGACGCTGGCTTTACTTTAGCTTGGATAACACCGATCCGTACGCTGCTGCGTTGGCCATCCTAACGGACAACATCTCGCCGCCGCAGGGCAAACTGGCACTTGTCTTCACGCCCGACGAAGGATTGAAAACCCCGCGCTACGAAACGCATTATACCCTCTCGAAGTATACCGGCGGACGCTTTGCCGTGCTGGGAACGGACGAGCGTGGCACGATTCTCGGCGAAACCACGCTGGTGAATAAAACCGTCGCGGTCGATGCCGGATATTATTTGCTGACCACCGGACGCCGCATGGCCGACGGATCGGTCGTCGGTCGTCTTGCGTTCTTCAGCGTGCAGGCCGGCAAAACCACTCGCCTGCCGCTGACGATACCAGGGCACAACGAGAGGCTGCAAGTCCTCGGTAATATTGATGTGGAGGCGCAGTACATGTCGCCCGACGGCAGCAAGACGAGCATCCTGCAAACGACCGGTCGCGGCTACTTTATCCTCGCCTTGCTTGATGCACAAGCAGAGCCTACCGTCCACGCCCTGCACGACGTGGCTGCGGTGGCCGACGATTTGGAAAAGTGGGGACGTCCGCTCCTCTTCCTCTTTGCCGACGACGTGCAACTCGCAACCTTCGACGCCGGCGAATACAAGCGCCTGCCATCTACCGTCGCCATGGGTTACGACGTCGGCGGCGCAATCCTCAGTATGCTTAAAACCGCCCTCGAACTCCCGACCGACGCCCGGCCCGTGTTTATCGTCGCCGATTCGTTCGGGCGGGTGGTGTATGTCTCGCAGGGGTATAGCATCGGATTAGGTGAAATGGTTCTTACGTTAAACGTTAAGCAAGATGAAAGGATGAAAAAGGATGAATGACGTATAGCCCCGCAGGGACGAGATGCACATAACCGCAGGTAGAGCATAGCGAAACTTGCGGCAAGCGCGCAGCCCTCCTCCCCTGTGGGAGAAGGGTCGGGGGAGAGATTTAAACAAATCAACAAATCAATATGCTAAAATCAATGACCGGCTACGGAAAAGCCGAACAAGTAGTAGAAAAGAAAAAGATCACGGTGGAACTCCGTTCGCTGAACAGCAAGACACTTGATATTAACTTTAAGATACCGATTCAATACCGCGAGAAGGAAAACACGTTGCGCGTAGAATTAGTCCGAGCCGTCCAGCGCGGCAAGTTGGAAGTGTCTGTAACCGTTACGGAAGAAGAACCCGGCGCGCTGGCGACGCTTAATCGCGCCTTGTTTTTGACATACTATACACAACTGGATGTCCTGTTACAGGCCGTCGGTTCATCGGCGAAGGAAGAGCACGTGTCGCAAGCTATCCTGCGATTGCCCGATGTGCTGGATAGTTTTTCGTCCGGCGTGCCCGACATGGAATGGCAGGCGTTGTCCGATTGCCTGCAACAGGCGCTTGCCGATTTCGACCACTTCCGGTTAGACGAAGGGAAGGCGTTGAGCGCCGATATTTTGACGCATGTCGCCTGCATTGAAAACTTACTCGACGAGGTCGCAATACATGAGCCGACACGCATCGAACTGTTGCGGCAGCGGATAGGTACAAACCTTGAAACCCTGCTCCAGTCGTCCGGTGGATACGATAAAAACCGTTTTGAGCAGGAACTAATATACTATCTCGAAAAGATAGACATCACCGAAGAAAAAATTCGTCTTCGCCAGCACTGCCGGCATTTTTGCCAGACCATCGAATGTGAGGAAGCTGTAGGACGTAAATTAGGATTCATCGCGCAGGAAATGGGACGCGAAATAAACACCCTCGGCTCTAAAGCCAATCACTCCAACATCCAAAAGCTCGTCGTGCAAATGAAAGATGAATTGGAGAAAATAAAAGAACAACTCCTAAATATTCTTTGAGAATATAGACTTGAAGATAACCGTCAATTTTCATCTTTTCATCACTATGACAAACACAGAAATTAAATGGATAAAATCACTGGTGCAAAAAAAGAACCGCGACGACGAAAAAGTGTTTCTCGTTGAGGGCGAGAAGATGGCGGACGAGTTGCGGCAGTCCGGTTTTGCTATTCGTAAAATAGTCGCAACAAAACCTCTTCCTTTTACCATCCCCCGACTTTCGCCGGACTATGTAAGCGCAAAAACCATGCAGCAATTGAGTCTCCTGAAGACGCCGACACCGGTATTAGCAGTCGTAGAACAGCCTGTTCATCCGCCCTTTCCGGCGATCGACAGGGACGAATTATTGCTGGCACTCGACAATGTGCAAGATCCAGGTAACGTCGGCACGATCATCCGCACGGCCGACTGGTTCGGTATCCGGCACATCGTATGTTCACCCGACACGGCCGACTGCTACAGTCCGAAAGTCGTGCAGGCCACTATGGGCGCTATTTTCCGAGTGAATATCTATCGCGCCGCTTTGCCGGTCTTTCTGCGGCAGGCACAACTGCACACTATTATATATGGCACTTTTTTAGACGGCGAGAATCTCTACAAAAAAAAACTGACCGCCGGCGGTGTTATTGTGATCGGCAACGAAGGCAACGGCATTTCACCCGACGTAGCCGCCGAAGTTTCATCGCGCCTGCTGATTCCTTCATTCCCCGAAGGGAGCGCCCGCTCCGAATCGTTGAATGCCGCAGTCAGCGCAGCGATTGTCTGCGCTGCATTCCGACGAGGAATTAGGGATTAAGGATTAAGGATTGCCTGTGGGGGGAGTCCCATATCCTCTGTGGCTTCTCTGTGTAATTTTGTCCCAAATTATGCCGAGATTAGAATGATGAACCATCCCCTTCATCCGCCCCTTTCACCCCTTACCAATCAGCGATCCAAAAAAGAACGCAGGTTAAAATATATAATTTTTGCCTTTTGCTGTTTGGGTACTTAAATTTAATTATTTACCTTTGCATTTTACTTCCGGTAAGTAACATTATCAGAAGTAAACTTAAAG
>JAIRKX010000169.1 GCA_031259805.1 Prevotellaceae bacterium
GAACTAAGAGATAAGAACTAAGAGTTAAGAACTAAGAACAACTCTCCACTCTTAGTTCATAACTCTTAACTCTTAGTTCTCAACTTTCAACTTTCAACTTTCAACTCTTAGTTCTTAACTCTTAGTTCTTAACTCTTAGTTCTTAGTTCTGTCCACCCACGCACTACGGGCACCCCCGCCAGCGGGGGAGAGCTACGCAGGCCTCGCCTGTCAGGTTCCTCCGCACGGCTGTCCCCCGCTGGCGGGGGTGCCCGTAGGGCGGGGGTGGACTTCTTTCTTCTTTCTACCAACATATCGTGCCTAACGTCACGCTTCTTTATTCAATAATTGTTCACCCTTTCACCTTTTCACCGCGCGTAGCGCATTCACCTTTTCACCGCGCGTAGCGCACTTCGCCTTTTCACCGCGCGTAGCGCATTTCACCTTTTCACCGCGCGTAGCGCATTCACCTTTTCACCGCGCGTAGCGCACTTCGCCACATCATCACATCATCACATATATTTTAGATGCGTCAGCCCTGCCTTCGTCGCTTATCGCTTTACGCATTCAACTATTTTTTGTATTTTTGCCTGCAAATTAAAGCACGTATGACTTTTTATCAACGTATATTATTAAAATTAAGTGGCGAGAGCCTGATGGGCGACGATAGCTACGGAATCAGCACGGAGGTGTTGCTGCGTTACGCATCGGAAATTAAGGCGGTAACCTCCGCCGGCGTACAAGTCGGTATTGTGATTGGCGGCGGCAATATTTTTCGCGGGCTGAACGGCGTCAATAAAGGCTTCGACCGCGTGAAAGGCGACCAGATGGGGATGCTGGCGACGGTGATTAACAGTCTGGCATTGCAAAGCGCCCTGCAAAGCGTTGGCGTCCGTGCGACGGTATTGACCGCTATCGGTATGGAGCCTGTCGGCGAACGGTACGCGAAAGAAAAAGCCATTGCCTGTATGGAGCGCGGCACGGTGGTGATTATGGCCGGCGGCACAGGCAACCCGTTTTTCACGACCGATACCGGCGCCGCCCTCCGTGGCGTCGAAACCGAAGCCAACATCCTGTTGAAAGGCACACGGGTCGACGGCGTCTATACTGCCGACCCCGAAAAAGACCCCGCTGCGCAGAAATACACTACTCTCACCTTCGACGAAGCCTATGCAAAGAACCTGCGCATTATGGATCTTACGGCTTTTACGCTCTGCCGCGAAAACCGCTTGCCGGTCGTCGTATTTGATATGAACGCCGAAGGAAACCTGCTGCGGGTGGTGCAAGGCGAACCCGTGGGAACACTGATTGCAGTGGGCAGGGGGTAATAGCAGCAGGCAGCGCCCAAATATCCGAAATCAAATATCTAAAATCAAATATCATGGACATTGTAAAATCAAAAGAAGTAGTAATGGCGGCGAAAGACCGCATGCAAAAAGCGATTGACCATCTGGATAACGAACTGCTGTCAATCCGTGCAGGCAAGGCCAATCCGGTATTGTTGAATCCGGTGATGGTAGACTATTACGGGTCGCAGGTGCCGTTGTCGCAGGTGTCGAACATTTCGTCGCCCGATGCGCGAACGCTCTTAGTACAGCCGTGGGAGAAAAAAATGATTGCTCCGATAGAGAAAGCCATTCTCGCGGCCAATCTCGGTTTTAACCCGCAGAACAATGGAGAGCAAATCCGTATTAATGTGCCGGCGCTGACCGAAGAACGTCGCAAAGACTTAGTGAAGCAAACGAAGAACGAATGCGAAAATACCCGCATCAGTCTCCGAAATACCCGCCGCGACGCTGTAGAACACGTGAAGAAACTGCAAAAGGACGGCCTGCCCGAAGATGTCGCCAAAGACACGGAAGCCGAACTGCAAAAGCAAACCGATGCCTTTAGTAAAAAGGTCGATGAACTGTTTGCTAAAAAGGAAAAAGAAATAATGACGGTGTAATGGTGCAGGGTAGACTGCAGGCTACAGGGTAAATGGTAATGTTTAATGAAGAGAGGATAATGAATAATAGAAGGAAGTATGTAATAAACGAAAACCGGAGAATGGCGAACGAGAAACGGCGTTCGCCATTCTCTGTCCTGTATTCCACCCTGAAAAAATGCGTTACTGCCTGCTGCCTGCTGCTTGCTGCCCCCTGCCTGCTACTACTGTTCGCTCTTCCCGCTCAGGCGCAGTTTTACAATACCGGCACAGAGCCATCGGGCGTAAAATGGCGGCAAATCCGCACCGATAAGTTTACGCTGATTTATCCGCAGGAAATCGACTCGCTGGCGCAGCGCTATGCATGGTTGTTCGACCGGTCGTACCGGTATGTGGCTGCACCTATGCGCACCGACCTGTCGTGCCTGCCGGTGGTGCTGCATCCGTATAACCTCAACAGTAACGGGCTGGTCGTATGGGCGCCGAGACGCATGGAACTGATTACATCGCCCTCTACGTCGGGCTATGCGCAGATGTGGGATAAACAATTGGTCGTGCACGAAACGCGACATGTGGCGCAAATGACCAAGTTGAATACCGGCGTATTCCGTTTCCTGTCGTACCTTATCGGCGAACAGTCGGCAGGCATCGGGTCGGGGATTTACCTCTACAAATGGTTCCTCGAAGGCGATGCGGTGGTGTCCGAAACAGCGACGTCGAATACCGGTCGCGGACGGCAGCCGGAGTTCCTGATGCCGATGAAAGCCTACGCCCTGACCGGTCGCCGGTTTTCGTGGGATACGTGGCTGAGCGGTTCTTATAAATACGCCATCCCTAATGAATACCAGTTGGGCTATGCGCTCACATCGTATGCTTACAGGCAGGCGGGGCCTTTCATTTTCGGCGATATGCTCGATTATATTGCGCATCGTCCGTTGCACATACCGCCGGGGTCGCGCGGGCTGAAGAAATACGGCGGGTTTACCGACAGGGAGCTGTTCGTACGGTCGTTTGACGACCTCCACCGGCAATGGGCGCAGGACGATTCGGCCAAAACGCCCGACCCGAATGTTCAAGAACTCTTTATTCCCGAAAACGAAACCTATCGCTCGTATCGCTCGATGGTGGCCGTTGATACGCACATCGTCGCCGCCATACGCACCGACCTCGCCAAGCCGCGGCAACTCGTTACGGTCGACATCGACGGCAACGAAACCCATCTCTGTTATTTGGGGGCTGTCAACAGTTCGCTCAAACGCGCGGGCGATCGGTTGTTTTGGACGGCTACCGTGCCGCACGAACGCTGGGAGCAAGTGTCGTTTTCCGTGCTGCAATCGTATCATTTGAAAACAAAGAAACAGGAAACACTGACGCTCCGCACGCGCTATTTTGCACCAGCCGTCTCGTCCGCCAATAATTGGATCGTGGTGATAGAAAATAATGCGCGGGGCGAAAACTTCCTGACCCTCCTCAACCGGCATGACTATACGCCGGAGCGGCGTTTTGCCGTGCCGTCGGGCTATGTGCCCAAAGCGTTGACGTGGTCGCCCGACGGCACGAAAATCTACTGCGCCATGCTGTCCGATGCGGGACTGGGCATTCAACGGTTCGATCTTGCGCGGCAAACATGGGAACAACTGTTGCCGCCGGGCGATGCCAACATCAATCGCTTGTCGAAGTACAAAAACTACCTGCTGTTCGGCAGCGGCTACAACGGCACAAATAACATCTATGCGCTGGATACGCTGACGCGAAAAGTATTCCGGATAACCGATGTCCGCTTCGGCGCTTTCGACCCGACAACATCGACCGACAAAAAGCGCCTGTGGTTTGCCAACTACACGCCGGCAGGCTATACCGTAGCCACGCAGCCGCTCGACGAAACGGCATGGGTCGAAACGGCCTTCGATACGCCCGCGCATTTCGCGCAGGCCGAAGCGGTGGCGGCGCAAGCCGGATTCAATATCGACACACTGACCATTCCGGCGGCGCCCGGATATAAAAGCCGCCGCTACTACGGCCTCCCACACCTGTTTCGCATCCACAGTTGGGCGCCGTTCTATTACAATCCCGACGAACTGCGGTCGGCGTCGTTAGACCACGACCTGCTGCAATACATCGGTGTGGGCGCTACGCTGCTTTCGCAAAATACGCTCGGTACACTTACCTCGCGGCTCGGCTACCGCTATGCCGGCGGATTCCATTCGGGACATCTTTATTTCTCCTACCGCGGATGGTATCCGGTCGTAGACTTCTCGCTGGATGTAAACGAGCGATACCGGACGCAGAGCGGCTATATGGTGGAGACGGACACCGCGGCAGGCACAGAGCGGCTGTCCTTAGGCCATGCGCCGTCGTCGCAACCGCTGGTGAGTGCGTCGTTGCGGCTGTACATCCCCTGGAGGCTTACAC
>JAIRKX010000184.1 GCA_031259805.1 Prevotellaceae bacterium
TGCGAGTAGAGAGCTACCTTCTGCGAGTAGATAGCTATCTTCTGCGAGTGGATAGCTATCTTCTGCGAGTGGATAGCTATCCAAAACACGCGGCGAGGTTGCCGGCGTCGCCTCGTAGAGTATTCAAGATAAAATGGTCGCTTCACGAATTACGTTTCACGAATTATTTCGTACTTTTGCAGAAACAGGCATTTATGTGGAATAAAAAACAACTTACCGGTATAGGCGCGCTGCTTTGTCTGGCGATGGCGGCGGCGCTGTTTGGCTGGTCGCTGTGGCAGCGGCAGACGGCGGCGGCAGGCGCTTCGTGGGCGATGCAATATGAGCGGTCATTGCATGATAAATTGCAGCAGGCGGCATTGGCCGGTGAACAGCTTCGTGTCGGGGCGACGCCGGCTGTCGACCGTTATATCTATCCTTTTTACTTTGTCAACGGGGTATTGCAGCGCTGGACAACCCGCGATATTGCCGTGCCCGAGAGCGAACTGGCGGCGGTCGATACGACGGAAGCCTTCCGGCGGCTGGGCGATAGCTGGTATGTAACGAATGCCTGCGAGATCGACAGCGTTAAGATCGTTACGGCCGTTCTCATCAAGCGCGGCTACTCTTACGAGAATGAGTTCCTGCAGCCGCGCGTCAGCCCGTTTGCGACGGCGGTTACGGTCGTCGACGTAGCGCCGGCAACCAAAGCGACCGACGGGGCAGCGGTGGTGCGGTCGACCTCCGGCGCTCCGCTATTCACGTTGATTTTCGACGATGAAAGCCGCTCGAATCGCCGGCTGGCGCTCCGCTGGATAGCGCTGGTGTGGCTGATTGCCGCGCTGGCGCTCGTGCCGCAATACCGGAATACAAACTCTGTGCGGATGGTCGTCATCGGGCTGCTGGCGTTGCTGCGCTATGGTATTTTTGCTGCGAAAGACCTCCTTTACAATAGCCATTTTCACCTGTTTGCCCCGTCGCTCTACGCCGATTCGTCGTTTATCCCGTCGCTTGGGAGCTTGCTGCTGCATGCGCTGTTTTTGTTTTTGATGACGGTCATAGCTGCGCCGCTGTTCCGGCAGACCACATTCTGCGACGACAGAAAATGGACAGTCGCGCGCGCGGTTCTACTGGCGGCGGCCGGCGGATGTGCGTGGTGCATTCATTATACGTGGCGGTCGCTGATTCTCAATTCGACGATTCCGCTCAACCTGTCGCAGCTCGACCAGCTGACGCCCTATACGGCGGCGGCTTACGGTATTCTTATTCTGCTTCTGGCGACGATGTTCCTGCCGATACACGCAAGTGTGAGTGGACTGTCGCTGTCCCGCCGGCAGAAACAGGCGATGCTGCTATGTTATATCGTCGCGGCGGCAAGCTATGCTTTGCTGTCGCTGGAAATCTACGGCCATCGCACGGAGGCGTTGCAAGCCCGCGCATGGGCCGACAAGTGGCATATGGAGCACGACCCGACAGCCGAATTTTACCTGAACGAACGTGTAGCGCCGGCCATCGTCGCCGATACCGGACTGGACGCCCTGATTGCTTCCGCAGCGCCGGTCGACTACGTGCAGTTTTACATCCGTCAGCGCTACCTGCAAGGCTACCTTCGGCATTATGACCTGCAACTGACCATTTGCCCCTATGCGACACAACTGCATATCGACGACGAAGACGGGGAGGAGATGGATTGCCGCGCATTCTTCGAGCGGGAAATCAAACTTACGGGCGAGCGCCTCGCCGACGATTCCCCGTTCTATTGCCTGCTGAACGACAACGGGCGCAATAGCTATCTCGGCGTCCTGCACTACGTCGACAGGACAGGGCGCGACGTCGACGTGTTCCTCGAACTCGACTCCCAGCTGCTCTCCGGCGGCGAAGGCTATCCCGAACTGCTGATGGAGAAAAGCATGGCCAATAAAATCCGAATGCCGACGGGCTACTCCTTTGCCAAATACGCCGGTGGCAAGCTGATTCTCCATAGCGGCGACTTCCGTTACCCGCACGACAACCGGTTCGTTGATGGCGTCAAGGTCGTGGCCGACGGCTATGTACACCTGCTTTATCATTTCGATAGCCATCATACGATTGTTATAAGCCGCGCGGCTCATACGTTCTGGCACTGGGCTATTCTGTTTTCATACCTGCTTCTTATTACGGCGGCGGGTCTGGCGGCGTTGTTGCCGGCGGCGGGTCTGCGGTTGTGGTGGCCGATGTTACCCAATACATTTAAGCGGAAAATCGCCGTCCTGTTCGTCGCGGCCTTCATGGTTTCTATCCTCTGTACGGCCGTCGGTTCGATATGGTATAGCGTACACCGCTTTCGCGAAAGCGCCATGATTCAAATGGAGGATAAAATACGCGCCGTCCTCACGCAATTAGACTATGACCTCAGCCACATCCGCACGATCTACGACGCCGACAAATGGGCGCTGGAAACCACCCTGAGGCAACTGTCCAACAGTTTGCGTATCGACGTAAATGTTTACGACATGGAGGGACGCATGGTTACTTCATCGCGCATGGAAGTCTTTGAACGACGGCTGCAAAGTACGCGTCTTCACCGTACGGCCTTCGACCGGCTGACCGGCGGGCAAACGACAGAGTTTGTCAACCGCGAACGTATCGGCAACCTCGCATTCAATGCCATGTATGCCGCCTACTACAACCGTGCCGGCGAACCGGTAGCTTACGTCAATATACCCTATTTCTCGAAGCGCATGCAGGATATTCGCGAAATATCGGCGGTCATCACCACTATTATTAATGTGTATATTCTGGCCTTGATCGCCGCGCTGTTACTGGGCATGGCGTTAGCCAACCGGCTGTTGCGCCCGCTTGAAATCGTGCGGCGGCACATGCAGCAGCTTGATGTAACAAAGAAAATGGACTATATCCGCTACGACGAGAAGGATGAACTGGGCGACCTGATACGCGCCTACAACCAGATGATTGTCGCGCTGGAAGAGAGTACTCGCCAACTGGCGCAAAGCGAACGTGAAAGCGCATGGCGCGAAATGGCGCGACAAATCGCCCATGAAATAAAAAACCCCCTGACCCCAATGCAGCTTAGCATTCAGCATCTGATACGCCTGAAAAAAGAGCGGGCGTCCGGCTGGCCGTCGCGTTTCGATGAACTGGCCGTCGCCCTGCTCGAACAGATAGATACGCTGGCCAAAACCGCGTCAGAGTTTTCGGATTTTGCACGGATTACGAAGGCTGCGCCGGTCGAAGTGCGGCTCGATACGCTCCTGCATGAGCTATGTCCCCTGTTCGACGCATACGCTACCATCCGCTTTGAATGGCGCAACATAGACGCCCCCGCCACTGTCGTCGCCCACCCCGACCTGCTGTCGCGCGTGTTCCTTAACCTCCTGACCAACGCCGTGCAGGCCGTGCAGGACAAACCCGAAGGTCATATCCGTATAACCCTCGCCGAATTCCCCGACGGCTATCGCGTCAGCATTGAAGACAACGGCTACGGCGTCAGCGACAGTCTGCGCCCTCAACTGTTTACCCTCAACTTTACCACCAAAACCAGCGGCAGTGGCCTCGGGCTGGCCATCAGTAAGAAAATCCTCGAACACGAAGGCGGACATATCGCCTATAGCCGCTCAGAATTAGGAGGAGCGTGCTTTGTGGTTGAATTGCGTAAAGCGTAATACGGCGACAGCCTTCTGTGATTCTCGGCGCTTCTCTGTGTCTCTCTGTGTAACTTGAAGAAAGTTTGGCGTAATGTTACATCGAGAATCACCGGGGGCTGTCATCCATTCATCCATTTTCATCCCTCGCAGGCATGCTTCGTTAAAACTTTGATTCGTTCCTCGCAGGCTGCTTTTCCTATGAGGGCTATAATATCGAAGATGCCGGGGCCTTTGGCGGCGCCGACGAGGCATAGCCGTAAGGCATTCATCACGGCGCCGGGCGGGATATTGCGCTCGGCCATCCATGCGTGGACGGCTTGCTCGATACGTTCTTTGGTAAAGGGTTCGACGCCGGCCAGCAGAGCTGCTACTTGACGGAGGAGGTCGGACGTTTCGGGACGCCAGTATTTTTGTATGCTCTTGGCGTCGAACGTGGCGGGCGGCACGAAGAAATAGGACGATAATTCCCAAAAATCGGCGATGAACGTAGCCCGTTCTTTTATCAGTCCGCATACGGCGATTATTTTTTCCATCCCTGCTTCCACGCCCTTTTCCTGCAGGATAGAGCGGTAGCGCTCGGCCAGTTCGACGTCGCTTTTGCTTTTAAGATATTGCTGGTTGAACCATCGCGCCTTGTCGGGACTGAAGCGGGCGCCCGACTTTACCACTCGCTCAAGCGAAAACAGGGCGGCCAACTCGTCGAGGCTAAAAATCTCCTGCTCCGTGCCAGGATTCCATCCTAACAGCGCCAGCAGGTTGACAAAGGCTTCGGGAAAATAGCCGTCCTCGCGGTAGCCGCGCGATATGTCGCCGGCAGGCGATACCCACCGTAGCGGAAATACCGGGAACCCGTGCTTGTCGCCGTCGCGTTTACTGAGTTTCCCTTTGCCGTCAGGCTTGAGCAGCAGCGAAAGATGCGCAAAGTCCGGCTGCGATTCGCTCCAGCCGAATGCCTCGTAGAGCAGGTAGTGTAGCTGAAGCGACGGCAGCCATTCTTCGCCGCGGATAACATGCGAGATAGCCATCAAACGGTCGTCGACGATATTGGCCAAATGGTATGTAGGCAATTCGTCGGCGCGTTTCCAGAGCACCTTATCGTCGAGCGTAGCGGTGTTGACCATGATGTCGCCGCGAATTAAATCGTGCATGTGTACCTCGCGGTCTTCCGGCATCTTAAACCGGACGACCCAATGCGTTTCCATCAGCAACCGGCGTTGTACCGCGTCAATCGGCATACCAAGCGAAGTATCCATCTGCCGGCGGATCGTATGATTATAGGTGAACGACCGTCCTTCGGCTTCGGCTTCCTTACGGTAACGATCTATCGTTTCGGCGGTGTCGAAGGCATAATAGGCATGCCCTTTGCGCACCAGTTCTTCGGCATATTGCCGGTACAGCGGTTTGCGTTGCGACTGCCTATATGGGGCGTACGGATGTTGCGCGTCGGCGATTTCGGCCACCATCCCGTCGGCAGTAAGCCCTTCGTTGGGCACGATGCCGCACCATTTCAACGCTTCGATAATATACCGCTCGGCATCCGGCACAAAACGTCCCGCGTCTGTGTCCTCGATGCGCAGGATAAAGTCGCCGCCATGCCTGCGGGCAAAAAGATAGTTGAATAAAGCCGTTCGCACACCGCCTATGTGGAGCGGCCCCGTAGGACTTGGAGCAAAGCGAACCCGCACTTTTCGTGTATTGTTTTCCGTATTATTCATTATTTTATTGATTATTCATTTTAAGCATTCATTCATTGTTCGGAGGTTTATTTTTGCCAGCGCCTGCTGCAATGCCGCTTTATCCAGCGTAAAATAATGATAGGGGTAGAGCGTTTTCGGTTTCAGCACACGGGCGGCCTCGATGAACATGTCGTCGCTCATCGTATAAGGCAGGTCTTTGGGGAGGAAGGCAATGTCGGGCGGCGCAATGAGGGACATTTCGGGAATCAGCTCGGTGTCGCCGGCAATGTAGATTCGAAAGCCGCCGATGTCGAGGATATAACCATTGCCGCGCCCTTTTGGGTGAAACGGCTCGCCGTCGGGACGCATGTGATGGATATTGTAAGCCGGCACAGCCGAAATGACAATGTCGTTCCAGCGGAGGACATCTCCGTTTTGCAGGACATCCGTCCCGTACAAGGCCTGCGCCACCGCTTCTGTCCCGATGATCGTCGTCGTGGGCGTACAAATCTTGTCTAATTCAGCGATGTCCAAATGGTCGTAATGATCGTGGGTAATCAACATCAGGTCGGCCTTCGGGAAATCCGTAAAATCGGCTACTTCGCCATACGGATCATTGTAAATAATGACATCGTTTAACTGCAACAGCAACGAAGCATGTCCGATGTGCGTTACTTGTAGTGCGCCTTGCGGCGTCATGTATACGTGGGGTTGCGGGAGAGATGTTATGTATAGCATATCTTAATGAGGATAAGGGTTTATTTTTAGGATAAGGGGTAAAAATTGTTTGTACAAAGATACATTTTTTTTCAGGACAGCAAACAAGGATAATACAGGTCAATTTTTTATTAACAATCAGTACTGTGTCGTGTTCATGGGGAGCGACTAATTCTCACAGCAACGGGCTGCACAGGCGTGCCAGCGCTTCTTTGCTTTTCGAGAGCCAACTGCGCTTGTTCCACCAACGGAGACGTACCAGACGGCTGAAACAGATATCTTCTACAAATTGGGTTTCCAGTTTTTGCGTAATTTGCTCGTCGTAAATCAGGGAAATGATTTCAAAGTTATGCTCAAAGCTGCGGATGTCCATGTTGGCCGAGCCGACCGCGGCAAAATTGCCGTCGATGGTCATTAGTTTCGAGTGGATAAAACCTTTTTGGAAAAGATAAATCTTTACGCCGGCCTCGAGTAACTCGGTCAGATAGGAAAGCGTACTGAAGTAAACCATTTTCGAGTCGGAATGGGCCGGGATAATCAGCCGCACGTCCACGCCACTTAACGAGGCGACTTTGACGGCCGACAAGATGCTCTCATTGGGCGTAAAATAAGGCGTAGCAATATAAATATGATCTTTTGCCTGCGCGATGGCCGAAAAATAAGTTTGCATCACGCTCGCCCAGTCGCTGTCTGGACCCGACGAGGCAATTTGCATCGGACAAATGTCCTCGACCTTGTGCGCCGGGTAGTAGCGGAGGCGCTGCCCGAGTTGTTTTTTCGACACAAAATACCAGTCGAGCAGGAAAATAGTTTGCAGGGAATGTACGGCTTCGCCTTCAATACGCATGTGCGTATCGCGCCATGTGCCGAACTTCCCGCCGGTCAGGTAGCGATCGGCGATGTTGATACCGCCTAAAAAGCCGACGCGTCCATCAACGACCAATATTTTCCGATGGTTGCGGTAATTGACTTTGGTGCTTAGCCATAGGATGCGCACCTCGGCAAATGGGTATATTTCTACACCGCCGTCTTTCAATGCCTGAATGTATTGCTTCGGAAGACTCCAACTGCCTACATCGTCATAAATGACGCGCACTTCCACGCCTTCGCGCGCTTTGTGTATCAGCAGTTTTTTAAATTCATTGCCTATCGTGTCGTCTTCGATGATGTAGGACTCGAGGTGAATGCTGTCCGTCGCCTGCGCAATGGCCGCTTTCATAGCCGCAAACGTTGCCTTGCCGGTCGTATAGACGTCGACTTTGTTTTTATCAGTATAGATGGCCTTGCTGTTGTTGAGCAGTAGCGTGATGATCCGTTTGTAGCGCGCCACCGAGTCGGTCGTATCGTCGTAAGCTTTGCGGAACAGGGCTACCTGCCGCTTGCTCAATTGGTCGATGACGACCAAATCGTGTATTTCTTTCCGATTAAAGATTTTTTCTTTCCGGTAATTGCGCCCTAAAAAAAGATAGAAAATCAAGCCGGCAAACGGCACGGCAATCAATACGACACACCACGAAATGGTTTTGATGGGGTCTAATTTCTTGCCCACCATAAAAAAGATAATCACGACGGCGGCGATGAAATTGCACACCGTCAGTAATTCATACCAATAGGTTTGTATCGTTTGCCAAAGTGTCATTGATAGAGAAAATTTGAAAACAAAAATACAAAATTAATACGGCTTTACAACGTTTTGTGTGGGTAAAAAAAAGTATTATATTTGCATCATGAACAGTGAAGAAATATTTTCGTTAGCATTGGGACTACAAATCCCCTGATCGGTAAAGGAGGTGAAGTTTTCATCGTTATCGGCAAGGAACAGGTGTTGCATATCTATTTCATGTCGCTTGTCTATCATATCCACCAACAGCGGGCGGAACAGTTCCCTTTGATTTTTCTCTGGTAATGCGCCTGTCATTTTTTTATTCTTTTTGCCTGATTTCTTATCGTAAATGTACAATATCCTGCAAATTTTTCCAATACTTTTTATCAATATTTTATTGATGAAAAATATGATGTCGTGTTTATAAGGAATGACTATATATAAAAGACTATATATAAATATCATGCCTTCGGTGTTTTGTAAGAGGCGGTATTTGCTGCTTTGCTATAATAGTGCCATCCTTTCAGGATTTTGGAAGCCCGAATGGCAATCACAAAAACTACATAAATTAAAGAAATCATAGTTCAGACAATAATCCCCGCACCCTGCATCCGCCGCGAGCATGATCTACGTTTTATGTTTCTTGAAAAAATCCCTACCTTTGAGCACATGAAACTAAACAAACTACTGCTTCTTCTCATGGTTGCTTCTTGCGGGTATACGCCGCCGGACGATGCAGGGTTGAAAGACAAAATCGCCCAAATGCTACTAGTCGGTTTTCGCGGCACGGAACTGACGGACGACAACCCAATTTACCACGCAGTTAAAACCCTACATATCGGCGGCGTCATTCTGTTTGACTACGATGTGCCATCCAAATCGCGACCACGCAATATTCAATCGGCCGCGCAACTCAAAAAACTCATTGCCGACTTGCAGCAACTTTCGCCGACACCGTTGTGGGTGGCCATCGACGAGGAAGGCGGCAGGGTCAGCCGCTTGAAATCGGTATATGGATTCCCGCATACCGTATCGGCAAAGTTTCAGGGGACGAAGGACGATACGGCGGTGACGGCTTTTTATGCGACGCAAACCGCCGCTACGCTGGCTACGCTGGGCGTCAACCTCAATTTCGCACCCTGTGTTGACGTCGATGTAAACCCCGATTGCCCGATTATCGGGAAACTGGAACGCTCTTTCTCAGCCGATCTCGACAAGGTCGCCAAGCATGCCGGCATTTGGATTGCCGCACATACCAAACAGTGCGTTTTGACCTGCCTCAAACATTTTCCCGGACACGGCAGCGCCACCCACGACACCCACGCCGGCCTCACCGATGTAACCGCTACATGGCAGGAAATAGAGCTCATCCCGTATCGGAAACTGATTGCCGACAGTGCCGTCCGTCTTATCATGACCTCGCACATCGTCCATGCCGGCCTCGACGCCTCTTGTCCAGCGACCCTCTCGAAAGCCATACTCACCGACCTGCTGCGCGAGCAATTAGGATTTACCGGCGTCATTGTCTCCGACGATTTGGCGATGGGTGCTATTGCCCGCCACTACCCGCTGGAAGAGGCGCTGGCAAAGGCCATCAATGCCGGCGTCGACGTCCTTTGCCTCTCGAACAACGGCGACGTCTACGATTCGCACATAGCCGACAAAGCCCTCGACATCATTTATCGGTTAGTCAAAACCGGCAAAATTACGCCGCAACGCATCGATCAATCCTACCAACGCATCTTGAGAATTAAGAATTAGGAGGAAACCAAATCAACCATCGTGAAAGGTGTTTTTTCTACGGCTTATTGGGCGCCGGTGCAGTATTTTGCAAAACTGGCCGCGACATCGGAAATGTTGCTTGAGCAGCACGAGCATTATAGCAAACAGACGTATCGAAACCGCTGCCGGATAGCGACGGCCAACGGTGTGCTGGCGCTATCTGTTCCGGTAACCAAAACGCACGGGGCGAAGATGCCCATCCGCGATGTGCGTATCGACTACACGGAACAATGGCAACATAACCACTGGAAGGCCATTGAATCGGCTTACCGTTCCTCGCCGTTTTTCGACTATTACGCCGAGGATATTCGTCCGTTCTATGAGCGAAAAGAGCCGTTTTTATTCGACTTAAATGAACGGATTTTACACATGGTATTGGAACTAATTGGCTTGAAAATCACGATCGGCTACACCAGCACTTTTGTGGCCGAATATCCCGATCATGATTTCCGCTACATCATTTCGCCCAAACGCCCGTATACAATGCACGACCCCCAATTTAAGCCGCAAATCTACTATCAGGTTTTTGCGCCTGCTAACGGATTTGCGGCTAATATGAGTATTCTCGACTTACTGTACAACGAAGGAATGAATGCGCTTCCAACGCTCTGTGCGTCTGTGGCCGATGGCGCGCACTAGAACCGCCAACCCACCGTAATGGCTATTTTGCTGAGAAACGTACTGGTCGAAACAATATTCGGATTCCCGGCATAGAGGTCGCGCAGTTGTGTATTATTCGGCGAGAACGAATAAGCGCCGTCAATAAAAAAGTACTCCCCACGGTAGCCAATGCCTACTGACCCGATTTGTACCGCCTTCATTTCCTTTCCCGGATTCTGGTAGTAGGCATAGCCGGCACGCAGTGCGATAGCGTTCAATCGCAACTCGCCGCCTACGCGAATATTGGTCGTCGTCGGACGATAATAATCATCTAAATGACTATTGTCTTCGGCAAAACTGCCGAAGCTGCCGTTGTCCTCCCGCAGTTTGAGACTGCTATACCCGACGCCTTCATAATCGACGCTAATAAGCCCCATTGAACCAAACGTGTAGGCCAGCCCCGCACCCCAACGGAAAGGGGCCTGTACGCGGTAATAATAATCGCTCGGTTCTATATTGGCATCACGCTTACCGCTTTTGAGAACGGACGTCATATCTTTCATCCAGTGCTCATGCAGATACATCCATGTAGGCGTATGAATGTATGCGCCTACACGCAGCCCACCGATTGGACGGGCAATCGCGCCAAACTTCAGATTATACCCGATGCCTTTCGTTTCATTGCTGAAGCTATAAATCAACCGCTGAAATCCGACGCCGTTGACTGCATCGAAATCGGCCACATTCACGGCTCTTTCCTG
>JAIRKX010000217.1 GCA_031259805.1 Prevotellaceae bacterium
TGTAGGATGTAGGATGTAGTATGTAGGGGCGAAAAATTTTTCGCCCCTACGGATACGCGGCCGGTAACCATACCGGCCGCGTTTGTTTTGTGGCGTTGTCTGAACTTTGATTTTTGTGATTTCTTTGATTTCTTTGATTGCTATTAATCCCCTGCGGGGAATGTTAGTTGAAAGTTGAAAGTTGAGAATTGTTAGTTCATAGTTCATAGTTCTTAACTCTTAGTTCTTAGTTCTCAGTTCTCAGTTCTCAATTAACAATTAGTTCATTCCACCCCCGCCCTACGGGCACCCCCGCCAGCGGGGGAGAGCTACGCAGGCTGCGCTATACAAGAGCTGCCGCCGCATGGCTCTCCCCCGCTGGCGGGGGTGCCCGCAGGGCGGGGGTGGACAGGGCTGCCAGCGGGGGACAATTGAAAGGGTGAACCAATTTCACCCTTTTCACCTTTTCACCGCGCGTAGCGCATTTCACCCCGTCATTCCGAGCGGAGCGGAGGAATGAATCACCTCATCATTACATCATCACATGTGTATTAGATGCGTCAGCCCTGCTATCGCTGACATGCTCTACAATTATTTTCTTACTTTTGCAGCATGTATTCGATAGACACACGGATTGTGGATTTTATTCAGGCGCATCATGTGCTTACGCTGGCGACTTGTACAGAGGGGAAGCCTTACTGCACATTGCTGTTTTATATTTATCTGGCGGACGAAAATGTATTGGTGTTTGCTTCCGAAAAGCGGACACGCCATATTGACGAAGCGATGGCTAATCCTGCGGTGGCGGGATCGGTGGCGCTGGAGACGAATGTCGTCGGGCTGATTCGCGGATTGCAATGGCAAGGGCAGTTATTTTCACCTCCCGCTGCGTTGAAACGAAAAGCGAAGCGCGCGTATTGGCGACGGTTTCCGTTTGTCATGCTGAAAGGCGCCCGGTTGTGGACGGTTCGTCCGACATTCTTTAAATATACGGATAACCGGCTGGGGTTTGGTAAAAAAATAATCGTAACTTTATCGTCAAATGAAAAATAAATACTTGTATGCGGATTGATAAAGAGGAAATACTGGCACGCTTTTTACGCTATGTGAGCTACGATACGCAGTCGGATCCGGCGTCGACCAACGTACCCAGCACGCACCGGCAACTGGCGCTGGCCGCGGCGCTGGCCATCGAGCTACAAACGATAGGCGCTGCAGATGTGCGGTTAGACAAAAACGGCCACGTAATGGCCACCATCATGGCTACGACCGATACGACGATGCCCGTCATCGGGCTGATTGCACACATGGATACCGCGCCCGAAATGAGCGGCGCCAATATCTGCCCACAAATCGTCGAACATTACGACGGCAGCGATATTGTCCTCAATAAAGCGAAAAATATAACGCTACGCGTGGCCGACTTTCCCGAATTGACGCGCTACATCGGCCAGACGATCGTGACTACCGACGGCACAACCCTCCTCGGCGCCGATGATAAGGCAGGCATCGCCGCCATCATGAGCGCTGCGGCTTACCTGCTGTCGCACGACGAGTTGCCTCATGGTACGGTGCGCATCGCTTTTACGTCCGACGAGGAAATCGGACGCAGTGCCGAGCGCTTCGACGTGCAACATTTTGCCGCTGACTATGCCTATACGTTCGACGGCGGCGAGCTGGGCGAATTAGAATACGAAAACTTCCATGCCGCCGAAGCCTGTCTGACCGTCAAAGGCAATAACGTCCATCCCGGCTATGCGAAGGGGAAAATGATCAATGCGCTCAATGTGGCTGTCGAGTTCCATCAGGCGATTCCGTCAAACGAGCGTCCAGAAACAACCGCCGGACGCGAAGGGTTCTATCACCTCAGCGCCCTGAAAGGCACGGAAGAGCAGGCGACGCTCCACTATATCATCCGCGATTTCGACTGGACGGTTTTTGCACAACGGAAAGCCGTATTGCGACGCTTGACGCGGGCTGTCAATCGAAAATACGGTTCAGAGATAATATCACTCAAGCTGCGCGACCAGTATTATAATATGGCCGAAAAAATCCGTCCTCGCTTTCATATTGTCGAACGTGCGGCGAAAGCCATGCAGCGCGCAGGCGTCGAGCCGATCATCACGCCCGCGCGCGGCGGCACCGATGGCGCACGGCTATCATTCATGGGGCTGCCCTGCCCGAATATCTTCGCCGGCGGCCATAACCCGCATGGAAAATATGAATTTCTCCCCGTCGAAAGCATGAGAAAAGCGGCAGAAGTGGCCATAGAATTAATCCTTAATCAAGAATGATACACAATCCGATAAGTTTCGTACCTTTGCACAATAATCAAAGAGAAATCATGAACGCCCTACGTCTTATACCCTGCGTATGCCTGCTGTGGCTGTGCGGCTGCCAATCACAGGAACAAAAGATAGCCGCTATCGACTTGCCGCTGGTCATCGAACGATTAGATAACGACCTGCTCCGCCTGCGTGACGACACCGCCTGCCACGCGCTCCCATCGCTACGCGAAAAATACGGAACCTTCTTTGAATACTACAACACCGGCATTATCCACGTCGGCGAAAGCCAAAGCGCCCTCTACTGCGACATACTGCAACGCTTCCTCCGCCATCCCATCGTAGACAGCGCCTACCGAAAAGTACACGAAGTATACTCCGACGACCGCCCGCTAATCGACGAACTGACGGACGCCTTCCGCCATTTCACCTTCTACTTCCCACATGCCTCCATCCCCAACATCTACACCTACGTATCCGGCTTCAACGAATCGCTCATGCTTACCGACAGCGCCGTGGGTATCGGACTCGACCAATTCTTGGGCAACGACTGGCCGCTCTACACCCAATTAGGAAAAGCCGCCTACCTCCGTTACAATATGCGCCCCGAGCGCATCACACCCGCCTGCCTGCAAGCATGGCTCACCGGCGAATACCCTGAACCGTCCGGCGGAGAATCCAACCTGTTATCCCAGCTAATCTACGAAGGAAAAATCCTGTACATCCTCCGGCAATGCATACCCCGCAAGCCGCTGGAGGACATCCTCGGCTTTCGCCCCGAACAACTGCAATGGTGCATAGACAACGAACGGCAACTATGGCAATACCTCATAGAAGAAAAATTACTATTCGTTACCACGCCTTTTATCATTCAAAAATACACCGGCGACGCGCCGTTTACCGCCGGCGTATCGCAGGAATCCCCCGGAAGAGCCGTCAACTGGATTGGCTACCGCCTCGTCAGCCGCTATATGAAACAAAGCAAATGCTCCCTGCCGGAACTTATGCAGATGCACAACGCACAACAACTATTGAAAGAAGCCCGATACAGCCCGTGAACAATGAACAACAGCTTTAAAAAACAATGCATTTCTTAGAACCACGTATTTTTGAAATTATCGCACACGAAGCCGCACTACTAAACGTACGCGCATTCGTAATTGGCGGATATGTACGCGACTGCTTTCTGCAACGCACATCGAAAGACATCGATATCGTCATCGAAGGCAACGGTGTCGACGTAGCTATGGCCGTCGGAAAACGACTGCGCACCCCGATAAAAATATTTAAAAACTTCGGTACAGCCATGCTACGCTGCGACGGGTGCGATATCGAATTTGTCGGCGCACGCCGCGAATCATACCGCACCCTCTCACGCAAACCTGCCATAGAAAGCGGCTCGCTCGAAGACGACCAGCGCCGCCGCGATTTTACCATCAACGCCCTTGCCTTTAGTCTGCAAAAAGAAGATTATGGCAAACTAATTGATCCCTTCAACGGCGTACGCGACATGCAACAAGGACTATTGCGTACCCCCGGCGACCCCAATATCACCTACAACGACGACCCGCTACGCATGATTCGCGCCATCCGCTTTGCCACCCAACTGGGCTTCACCATCGTCCCCGAATCCCTCGACGCTATTAAGCGCAACCGCGAACGAATACACATCGTCTCATTCGAGCGCATTACCGGCGAATTGCATAAAATCATCCTGTCGGAAAAACCCTCAGTAGGCTTCTACCTGCTGGACAAAACAGGACTGCTACCCGACATCTTTCCGGCGCTTCACCGACTAAAAGGCGTAGAAACCGTCGAAGGACGCGGACATAAAGACAATTTTCACCATACCTTACAAGTACTCGACAACGTAGCAGAAAAACATGGGAACCTCTGGCTGCGCTGGGCAGCCCTCCTCCACGATATTGCCAAACCAAACACGAAACACTACGACCCCGAAACAGGCTGGACATTCCATGGACACGAATTTCAAGGCGTAAAAATGATACCGGGCATCTTTCGACAACTGCGCCTGCCGCTAAACGACAAAATGAAATACGTGCAAAAACTCGTACAACTACACTTGCGCCCGGTAGCGCTCTCGCAGGAAGAAGTAACCGATTCGGCCATACGTCGTCTGCTATTCGATGCCGGCAACGACATTGACGACTTAATGCTACTCTGCGAGGCCGACATCACCTCAAAAAACGAACAAACCGTACAACGATATCTGCACAACTTCCGGCTTGTGCGCGAAAAACTGGTAGAAGTCGAAGCCAAAGACGCCATCCGTAACTTCCAGCCGCCCATTACCGGCGAGCTAATCATGCAAACCTACCACCTGCAACCCTCGCCCGCAGTAGGCGAAATCAAAGAATACATCAAAAACGCCATCCTCGACGGCCTCATCCGCAACGACTACCACGAAGCCTACGCCCTCATGGAAAAAAAGGCCGAAGAGTTGGGTCTAACCAAAGAGATAAAAGAAATAAAAGAGTGAGCGTAGAAAAAGGAATTAGAATAAAAAAAGCAAGTCGTTCCTAACGGAACAACCTGCCGGCAGCAAAAAGAATAAGCCACACCACAACCCTCAACACTCAACTAAAATGCTTCACTGGCTATCGGAAATTGATTCGACCAATCGCTACGCTGCGCTTCATCTGGCCGATGCGCCGGAAGGCAGTGTATGGGCGGCGCATGTACAAACCGCCGGACGCGGACAACAAAACAACACGTGGGAAAGCGAACCGTATAAAAACCTGACATGCTCCCTACTCCTTCGCCCGACATGGCTGCCGGCCGAAGAACAGTTTTATCTCTCCAAAATCGTTTCGTTGGGCGTTACCCGCTTTCTGCGCCAACACCGAATTGAACCCGCTATAAAATGGCCGAACGACATTTATGCAGGCGACAAAAAAATTGCCGGCATTCTCATCGAGCATCAAATTGCCGGGAACGGCATCGCCAGTAGCATTGTAGGCATCGGGTTAAATGTAAATCAGGAACGATTTGTCTCCGATGCACCCAACCCGACATCCATGTATTTGCAAACCGGACGTTCCCTTAATCTACAACAAGCCTTACCCGACTTGATCACTTGCATCCTGAACCGTTACGAACACCTTCGCACCGGCGACATCCGTCCGATCGACGCCGACTATCACCAGCAACTTTACCGTTTAAACGAATGGTGCTGGTTCGAAACGCGAACGCACCGCTTTCGCGCCAAAATCACAGGCGTACGGCGTAGCGGCGAACTGCTGTTGCAAAATGAACAAAGACAAACCGAAATTTTTCTATTTAAAGAAGTGCGGTTTCTATAGTGCGCTTTTAGTTCATGGGAATACCATGTTTTGCTTGCCCAAAGGTTATTCCGAAGAATAGTTCTTTAAAGAAGAAAGGTTCTTTTAAAATCACTCCTCATTCTCCATTCTCACCGTGCCACTCGCTCCAGCCATTTTAACATGACGAGCATGACGGTCATTGAAACAAAGCAGGCGACAACAAACACCGTCCATGTAGCCCAAATAGGAATATGTTCATACAATACGGCGCCAATAAACAATAACTGATTACCCACGGCGGTAGCGCCCAGCCAGCATCCCTGCATGATTCCCTGATACTGCGGCGGCGCCACACGGGAAACAAACGAAATCCCAAGCGGAGAAATAAATAATTCAGCCACCGTAAGAATAACATACGTACCAATTAAGAGGAAAGGCGTAACACGGACAATGCTATCGACAGCCAACGGCGTGCCATCGGCGTTGGGGTTGATCGCTTGGTAAAGTGGAAGGTCGGACACATACGAACCCAGCGCCATCACAATGTAAGCGCTGGCAGCTATACCCATCCCGATAGCGATTTTCTTCGGCGTCGACGGTTCTTTTCCTTTGGCGCGAAGCCATCCAAAAAGCCCCATAATAACAGGTGTCAGCAATACTACGCACAATGGATTTATCGACTGGAACAATTCCGCACCCTCTATAACCATAAATCCAAGATTGAGACGGATCTGCGTCAAATCGGTGTAGTCCTTCGCAAATTTTGTCAACGTCAAACCGTTTTGGTGAAACGAGAACCAGAAGAATATAACAATACCGAATACGGCAAACAAGGCATAAAGACGTTGTTTGATTTCCTTCGCTTCTATCTTTATCGCGTCAGCGCCCTGTTTTGCGTGATCGCCGACCGCCACTTTATTCACATCCGGAAATCCGCGTTTATTCACTACGTAAATGGAGAGGGAAATAATCATCGCCACGATAGCGACTCCAAAAGCCCACTGGAATCCGTGATTAAACACATTGAGATAATCATTAGCAAAAACCGTTAAATCCGAATAGTTGAATTTTGTAGCAAACTCGGAAAGTTGTGTAACGGATTCCGTGGTTAACTGATCGCCTTTATCAAGATAACTGTGGCACAATGCCGGCATGGTGGCATTGTATTCGAATCCGGAGCGGGTCAACCACCAATTCCTTACGCTCACGGCAATGAGCGGGGCAAAAATAGCGCCTACATTAATAAACATATAGAATAGCGAAAATCCGGCATCGCGCATTTTCCCAAATCTACTGTTATCATACATTTGTCCAACCAGCGCTTGGAGATTGCCTTTGAATAACCCGTTGCCGAACGCAATCGTAAGCAGTCCAATGCAAGTTAGAATAAGGTACAACGTTTTATTCGGCACAGGTGTAGGCGTAGGAATAGTCAGCAACAGGTAGCCCAAAGCCATGACAACAATACCCACCAAAATCGTGCCTTTGTAATTGCGCCTTTTATCGGCGATAAGACCGCCGGCCAATGCCAGAATATAAATCAAGGCATAGAAGATCGAATAGATTAACCCGGATTGCGAACCTGTCAATCCGAATTTGGCTTCCAGAAACAATACCAGAATAGCCATCATAGTGTAAAAGCCGAAACGCTCGCCCATATTCGAAAGCGAAGCGGCCAAAAGTCCTTTTGGATGATTCTTAAACATAATCTTAATAATTAAAGGTAATAATTTAGGGTGACAAAGGTAGAAAAAAATTCGTAATTACAGATAAACTTGTACCTTTGTACGGATGAATTAATATTTGTAAGTTAAAAACTAAAAGACGAAAGTATGAAACAGACCATCTTCTTTTTTATTTTCAGCGCCATGACTGTCGCGACGATGGCGCAGACACCGCTACCGTTGGGCGGTGTTATTCCATCGGGCGCTGTGGTGTATGCGTTGCCTTCGACCACTGTTGAAATCCGGGTAGAAGCCGTGCACGAACGGTTTACCTCCGGCCCCTATGCCCGCTTTGCGCAAAAATATTTAGGTATCGAAGCCGAAACGGAGGATACAGAAACGTTCCACATAAAAAATCTGGCTGTGCAAACCCTCACCGAAGCCGATGCGTTGCAGACGTATTACATCGAGGTCAAAGACAAAAAAGCAGAAGCCAATTTTCTGCAATTTTCACGCTACGGGCTGATTGTCTCGCTGGACAATGCGAATGTCAAGTCACAAACGTTCAGCTATGGGCGCGCCGCCCGCGGCCAATTCAACGACCGCGGCATTGCTACCAATATAAGCCGCGAGCAGGTAACCTTGTATAAGCCGACTAAAGCCACCACCGGATTTGATAAAATACCGGTGCAGCAAAACCAACTAGTAGAGAAAAACCCCGAACGGCGCGCCGAAGAAGCGGCCGGCGTCATTTTCAATTTGCGGGAAAAACGGATAGCCCTCATTACCGGCGAATCGGAAGGTGCGTTAAGCCATGACGGCCTGCGAGCGGCATTGGACGAAATCCACCGACTCGAAGCGGAATACCTTAGTTTATTCTTAGGCAAAACAACGACCGATACGCAATCGTCCGTCTTTTTTGTAACGCCCGTAGCGACACATAAAAAACATTTATATGTCGCCTTCCGCCTGTCCGACACGGAAGGGCTGCTTTCGCCTGACAACATTGTCGGGCGCCCCATCACCATAGAATTAACGGTCGATAAAAAAAGCGTTGACCAGTCACCAATCGCTGCCGATACGGGCAACAGCAAGATGCCGCGTATTGCATACCGCATTCCCGAAACCGTTCAGGTACGCCTCTACGACGGGCAAACCACCTTACTGCAAACACGCTTGCCCATCTACCAGTTGGGACAGATAATGACATTCCCCGTGAATTTGCGGGTGAAGTGAGCATGTTGATTTGGGAGGACAATAAACGCATACATTATCCTAAATTGAGTAGGAGGAACGGGATTATTTCCCGCACCGTGCGCTTTGCACGGCCTTGCGTCAAGGAGCAGATTCCTCCGCATGGTTATCCCCCGCTGGCGGGGGTGCCCGTAGGGCGGGGGTGGATTTAACAATTAACAACGATGTCCGTAGGACATCCATATCAATAGAAAGCAACCCTACCCCCCGCCTGCCTTCCCCGTAGGTGAACAATGAATTAACAATTAACAATTGACAATTAACAATTATTACCGCCGCCCGTTTTTTTACACATTTTTTTGGTCGGTTTTCAGAAAAAGCATATCTTTGTCATCGCTTCTTTGACACCTGTGATTTTTGATTAAATTAGTGAGTTAATCAAAATCCCTTTTTTCTTTTTCCACTCCCTCATTTTTAATTTCTTCTGCTGTCCGGCGTTCGTTTTTTTTCCGGCGTTTTTTTTTGGTTACTTCATTTTTATAAT
>JAIRKX010000001.1 GCA_031259805.1 Prevotellaceae bacterium
AAACGAACGCCGGACAGCAGAAGAAATTAAAAATGAGGGAGTGGAAAAAGAAAAAAGGGATTTTGATTAAATCACTAATTTAATCAAAAATCACGGATGTCAAAGAAGCGATGACAAAGATATGCTTTTTCTGAAAACCGACCAAAAAAATGTGTAAAAAAACAGGGGCGCGCCGGCGTGTGCACCCTCGGTGTATGCATTTGTTCATCGTTCGTGGCTGTCATCTAAGCGTCCTGCAAGGAAGTTTTGCGTAAGCCGAATCATACGGCTAATGAAATGCAATCCCGGAATTGCTGTCCGGCGGGTAGATATACGCGGTTTTTTAAAACTACCGGCGATTTTTTTTGTGCATTCAAAAAACCTTTCGTAAATTTGGCGTCCCAAAAGAGGAACATTAAATTAATACTATCTTAAAATTCACTATTATTTAGATGAAAACGTACACAACCGAACAAATCCGCAATGTGGTGCTCCTGGGCGGCACGCATTCAGGAAAAACAACACTGGCCGAAGCCCTGCTTTTTGAAGGCAAAGTAATAGAACGCCGCGGTACGATCGAGGCCAAAAACACGGTGAGCGATACCACCGAAGTGGAACAGCTTTACCAGCGTTCTATTTACTCTTCGCTGCTCTACACGGAATTTATGGAGCATAAGTTGAATATCATCGACACGCCGGGTTCTGACGACTTTATCGGCGGCGTCATCTCGGCGTTCAAAATCGCCGATGTCGGCGTGATGGTCATCAACGCGCAACAGGGTATCGAAGTGGGCACTGAAATTATGGCGCGCTACGCCGAGCAGCACCACAAGCCGTTAATTATGGCCGTCAACCAGCTCGATCATGACAAGTCCAGCTGGGACGATACCATCGACAGTTTGCGGAACGCCTATGGCAACAAAGTAACGCTTATCCAGTACCCTGTCGGGCATGGCGCATCATTCAACGCCTTTATTGATGTGTTAAAAATGAAAATGTACCGTTTCAAGGACGATAACGGTACACGCGAGGAGCTTCCCATTCCCGACGAGGAGATGGAACGCGCGACCGAACTGCAAAAAATCCTTATCGAAATTGCCGCCGAACACGACGAAGCGCTGATGGAACTGTTTTTCGACAAAGGCGTACTGAGCGAAGACGAAGTCCGGCAAGGATTGCGCATAGGGCTTGCCAACCGCCAAATAATGCCGGTATTTTGCCTGTCGGCAAAAAAGGACATCGGTACGAAACGCCTGATGGAATTTATTATTAATGTAGCGCCGTCGCCCGATAAATCACGTGATTTCAAAACCGTGAAGGACGAAATCGTGCCGTGCGACGCCAACGGAGCACCGTCGATATTTGTGTTCAAGACGATGATGGAGCAGCATCTGGGCGAAGTATCGTATTTCCGCGTCATGTCGGGGAAAATCACAGAAGGCATCGACCTGACGAACGCCGTCAATGGTAACAAAGAGCGGTTGACAATTCTCTATGCCGTAGCCGGGAAAAAACGCGAGAAACTGACAGAAATGATCGCCGGCGACATCGGGTGCACCGTCAAACTGAAAAGCGCCAAAACCAACCAGACGCTCAACGGCAACGGCAAGGAATGGCAATTCCTCCCTATCCAGTTCCCACCCTCGAAATTCCGTACGGCCATTAAAGCTAAAACAGACAAGGACGACGAGAAACTAAGCGAAATCCTTAACCGCGCCCATGCCGAAGACCCGACCATCGTCGTGGAATATTCCAAGGAACTGAAACAAATTATCCTCAGCGGGCAAGGTGAACACCATATCAATATCCTGAAATGGTATTTGACAAACATGCATAAAATAGAGGTCGACTTATTCCCGCCCCGTATCCCATACCGCGAAACCATTACGAAAATCGCGGGGGCCGACTATCGCCACAAAAAACAATCGGGCGGCGCGGGACAATTCGGCGAAGTGCACTTGTTGATTGAACCCTACGTAGAAGGCGCGCCGGAAAATAACCGCTTTAAAGTGAACGGACGGGAATTGGTGCTCAACCTCAAAGGTAAGGAAGAATACCCGCTGGAATGGGGCGGTAAGTTGATTTATTACAACTGCATCGTCGGCGGCGCTATCGACGCGCGGTTTATGCCGGCCATCCTCAAAGGAATTATGGAGAAGATGGAAGAAGGCCCGCTGACCGGTTCGTATGCCCGCGATATCAAGGTATATGTCTATGACGGCAAAATGCACACGGTAGACAGTAACGAAATTTCGTTTAAACTCGCCGGACGCAATGCCTTCAAGGAAGCGTTTAAAAAAGCAGGGCCGAAAATCATGGAGCCTATTTACAACGTCGAAGTCATGGTGCCGGGCGATGCGATGGGCGATGTGATGAGCGACCTGCAAAACCGTCGCGCCATCATCGGCGGCATGAGTAGCGAAAAGGGATTCGAGATACTGAATGCCCGTGTTCCGCTGGCTGAAATGAACAAGTATTCGACCGCCTTAAGTTCGCTGACTTCCGGCCGGGCGACATTCTCCATGACCTTTGCCGAATACCAGCAAGTCCCCGCCGAAGTACAGGAAAAACTACTTGCCGCATACGAAGCGCAGGAAAAAGACGAGTAGGGCAAATGACAATTGACGATTGAGGCTGCACGGGCAGATGTACCGCAATGTGAACAAGCCGTATCAACCCTTCGGGATTCCATATTCCGAAGGGTTGATCGCATACAGGAAGCTGCTTATTTTTCCGTATATTTGCATTCATTAAAATCTCTCCAAATGACAGCAACTGCATTGTACGAGCAAATTCTCCGAAAGCAATCATTTCTGTGCGTAGGGTTAGACAGCGACCGCCGGCAACTGCCGGCGTGTCTATCCGACGACGCAGAGCCGTTGTGGGCGTTCAACAAGGCGATTGTCGATGCGACAGCAGCCTATGCCGTCGCCTATAAACCTAACACGGCATTCTACGAAGTGGCGGGAGCGGCGGGGTGGCAGCAATTGGAAAAAACCGTGCGCTACATCCGCCGGCAACATCCCGACATCTTTATTATTGCCGATGCCAAACGCGGCGATATCGGCAACACCTCGCAACGCTATGCCGAAGCGTTTTTCGACACGCTGGATGTCGATGCCGTAACGCTTTCGCCCTACATGGGGCGCGATACAATACAGCCGTTTCTGGAATACCCCGGCAAATGGGCGGTGCTGCTGGCGTTGACCTCCAACGCGTCGTCGACGGACTTTGAAACGCTGACTGTCGACGGCGGCAGTACGGTATATGAAACGGTATTGCAAAAGTCGAAGGAATGGGGTACGGTCGATAATACAATGTACGTCGTGGGCGCTACTCAGGCGGCGCTGCTGGCGGCTATTCGGAAAATCGTACCGCAGCATTTCCTTCTTGTCCCCGGCGTCGGGGCGCAGGGCGGCAGTCTGGAGGAGGTAGCCTGCTACGGTATGAACGACCGCTGCGGCCTGCTGGTCAATATCTCGCGCGACATCCTTTTTGCCGACAGCAGCGGCGGCTTCGCTGCTGCCGCCGCCGCCAAAGCACAAGAATGGCAGGAGAAGATGGCCTTGTTAATGGGAAATGGTGAATCTGCAAGCCGGTTATCAATCCAAAATCCATGATCTAAAATCCAGCACCCGGCGTTCAAAATCTATTATCATGAAAAGTCTTCAGGATTATATCACGGCATTGGAGCGGACGGGTGAACTGGTGCGTATCCGCACGTTCGTTGATCCGGCGCTGGAAATCGCCGAAGTAACCGACCGCATGGTCAAAAGCGGCGGGGGTGGTAAGGCGTTACTGTTTGAAAATACAGGTACGGCGTTTCCGGTGTTGACTAACCTGTACGGTTCGCCGGCGCGGATGTGCCGGGCGTTGGGTATCAGGTCGTACGATGAGGTAGAGCAGGCGTTGACGGATTTGTTCGCCGGCCTGCTGCGGCCCAGGTCGACGTTGTGGGATAAACTGAAAATGCTGCCTGTGTTGAAACAGGCGGCGCAATGGATGCCGAAAGTTGTCAGCGGACGGGGCGCGTGCCAGCAGGTTGTGATGCCGTATCCCAACCTGTCGCGTCTACCGGTGTTGCAGTGTTGGCCGCACGACGGCGGACGGTTTGTTACCCTGCCGATGGTGCACACGAAAGACCCGACGACGGGCGCGCGCAATGTCGGGATGTACCGGATGCAAGTGTTTTCGGACGATACGACCGGTATGCATTGGCATCGGCATAAAACCGGCGCGCGGCATTTTGCGGCGTTCGCTGCACAGCATCCCGACGACGGACGGTTTCCGGTGGCCGTAACATTGGGCGGCGACCCTGTGTATGCTTACTGCGCCACCGCTCCCATGCCCGATAACGTCGACGAGTACCTGCTGGCCGGCTTTTTGCGTAAGCGTCCGGTCGAACTTGTGCGATGTCTTACGCAGCCACTCGAAGTGCCGGCGGATGCCGATTTCGTGATAGAGGGCTATATCGACACGCACGAGCCGCCGGTGACGGAAGGGCCTTTCGGCGACCACACCGGCTTTTATTCGCTCGAAGACCGGTATCCAGTGTTGCATGTAACTTGCCTGACGCATCGCCGGCAGGCCGTCTATCCCGCTACTATCGTCGGCATCCCGCCACAGGAGGACGCTTGCATGGCACAGGCGACCGAACGGATTTTCTTAACGCCCATCCGCCTTGTTGTCGCGCCGGAGGTGGTCGATATTCACATGCCGATTGAAGGCGTGGCGCATAATCTGGCTATCGTGAAAATAAAAAAGGAATATCCCGGGCAGGCTATTAAGGTGGCGCATAGCTTGTGGGGCGCAGGGCAAATGATGTTTAACAAGATAATGGTCGTCGTGGACGGCGAAGCAAGTATCACAGACTATCCAGCGTTGCTCCAGCATCTGGCGCAGCATTACAATCCGGAAACCAACACGTATTTCAGCCATGGCCCGTTAGATGTTCTCGACCATGCGGCAGCTACGCCGGCAATGGGCGGCAAACTCTGTCTCGATGCCACACAGCCCGATGTCGACACACCCGACGTGGCGTCTCGCAAAGACCGGCAGGATGCGTCCTGCAATGAACAGTTGTTTGCCTGCATCCACAAAGGCACGCCCATTCCCTACGCTCGTATTGTGGCGCTGTTCGACGATCCGGTGGATATTCATGATTGGGCTACCTGCCTCTGGCTGCTGGGCAACCATATCGATGTGGCGCGTGACTGCAAAATAGTGCATGGTCAACTCATCATTGACGCCACCACCAAAGCGACGCAAATAGTTCCACGCCGCTGGCCTAACCCTGTCTGCGCCAACGAAGCGACCATCGCCGCCGTCGACGCCAAATGGCCGCAGTTGGGACTGAACGATTTGATTGCATCGCCGTCCTTAAAGTACCGGCAACTGTTGCAGGGAGAGACTGCTGCCGTAGGAATGAAGGATGAGGTATAATGGATAGATTGTCATGCCCTGACCCGGGTTGACAGCAAAAGGAGGACAAAAAATGACAAAAAGTACAAAGAAAACGTATCGGAACAGTATTTGCTTTAAGCAAAAAGTAGTAGAAGAAATAAGGACCGGATTAAGGTTACTAAGATTACGAAGACTGGACAGAGGCGGCGAAAAAAATCAGGTGCAAACGCTGACAGACTACTCCCACACGATGCAAACAGCGCTCGATGAAATGTTTGTACACACAACCGCTTATAACGACCTGATGAACGGATTCGCCATGGAATATATTTTCCTCCGCATTGAATAATTCAGTTGCATTGAGTACTTGAATCTACCCCCAGAGAAAACTTAAATTTTTATTCACCTAAAGAAATTTTCTTCCTAAATTTGCAAAAGGCCGAGTTGCATTCAGTAGTTGAAACTGCCCGTAAATTTTACAATTAAACAAATTTTGCTCCGAACCATATTTTTTATACCTTTGCAAGCTATTTTAGTAGGCGAAAAGTGAAAAGTAAACACAAATATAGTATTGCAATAGGTAGGTTATCAGTAGGTAAGCATTTTTTTTCTTTTAAAATAGACGATGCGTTCTTTGTTGATTTTGAAGGGAGCGAAGTACAGCAAGCCGCGATAGAGGCGGCTATAACGGTTATTAAAAATACCGAACTTGTACAATTAGAGGTGCAATTAACCGGACAAGTAACCGTTCCGTGCGACCGGTGTTTAGACGATTTGACGATGTCGGTAGCCTTCCGTGGTGCGCCGGTAGTAAAATTCACTGCCGACGACAACAATCCTGTCGACGACAATGTATTGTGGGTAAGCATCGATGCCGACGAAGTAGATTTGATGCAGTACTTATACGATAGCATCATCCTCAGCTTGCCTCTTCAACGGATACACGACGTAGAAAAATGTAATAAAGACATGATAGAAAAATTAAATAAATTAACAATTTTAAATTAAATACAATGGCACATCCAAAGCACAAAATTTCCAAACAGCGGCGAAACAAACGCAGAACGCATTACAAAGCCGATACGCCGACGTTAGCCACGTGTTCCAACTGTGACACCACAGTCTTATACCATCGCGTATGTCCCGAATGCGGCTACTATCGTGGACGGTTAGTTGTCGAACAAACAGTGTGACGTAAACCCCTTGCTGATGAGGATAGGTGTAGACATAATGGGCGGCGACTTCGCTCCGCACAACATCATACAAGGCGCTATCGACGCGCAAGTACAACTACCCGGCGATGTGCAGCTATCGCTGTTTGGCGATAGGGAACAGGTCATCGCCTACTGCCACCGGACGCATTTCGATCCGTCGCTATTTGATATTGTACACACGACCGAGGTCATTGACATGAACGACCATCCGGCCAAAGCGTTTCAGCAAAAGACCAATTCTAGCATTACTGTAGGATTCAGGGCGTTGAGCGCCGGTAAGGTCGACGGTTTTGCCAGCGCCGGCAGCACTGGTGCGATGTTGGTCGGTGCGATGTACACTGTGAAACCTATTGAAGGTATAATCCGTCCGTGTATTGCGACAGATTTTCCGCTACTTACCGGCGGCCGTGCACTTCTACTCGACGCCGGACTGAATGCCGACTGCAAGCCTGACGTGCTATACCAATATGGCATACTCGGCGCTATTTATGCCCGCGACATGAACGGGTTGGACAATCCCCGCGTAGCATTGCTAAATATCGGGACAGAAGAAGAAAAAGGTAATCTAGTAACCAAAGAAACTTACAAACTGATGCACGGTACGACGGATTTTAACTTCGTCGGCAACATTGAGGCCAACCATCTATTTTCAGGCGAAGTGGCTGATGTGATTATCGCCGACGGCTTTGTCGGCAATATTGTTCTCAAACAGGCGGAAGCCATTTACGTGCTGTCAAAAAAATTGAAGATTGACAACGCCTACTTCAATCGCTTTAATTATGAATTGTATGGCGGTACGCCGGTGTTGGGCGTGAATGCGCCGGTCATCATAGGGCACGGCATATCAAGTCCGCTGGCGGTTACTAACATGATACGGCAAACCGAACAAGCGATCCGAAAAGATCTGATATCGAATATTAAACAAGCGTTAAGTCACCAAAATTATCAATAAATGAAAGTAAACGCAGCTATCACAGGAATAGCCGGATATCTTCCGGAATATATCCTTACCAACGAAGAATTAAGTCAAATAGTGAACACCAACGACCAATGGATCATAGAACATGCCGGCATTCGCGAACGCCATATATTAAAAGGAGAAGGTAGGGGATCGTCGGAAATGGGCGTAAAGGCGGTACAGCAATTGCTCGAAAAGACTAACACTTCGCCTGAGGAAATCGATCTGCTGATTTGCCCTACGACAACCAGCGATATGATTTTTCCATCCACCTCATGCATAATTTGCGGTAAAGTCGGTATCAACAATGCATTTGCCTTTGATATTGGTGCCGGTTGTTCGGGATTCCTGTATGGCTTAACTACGGCAAAAAGTTTTATCGAATCTGGAGCGCGAAAAAAGATCATTGTCGTGGCCAACGAAAAAATGTCGTCGTTGACGGATTACACCGATCGCAAAACCTGCATTCTGTTTGGCGACGGCGCAGCAGCGGTATTGGTCGAACCGAACTACGAAGGACTTGGCATACAGGATGTAACGCTGCATGCCGACGGCTCGGGCGTACAGTACCTTTACCAGAAGGCCGGCGGCTCTAAGTATCCGCCCACCGAAGAGACTGTGCGCAACCGCGAGCATTTTGTCTATCAGGACGGGCCGAATGTATATAAACATGCCGTGCTCAAAATGCCCTCGGCTACGGATACCATCATGGAACGCAATAACCTGACCGGCGACACGATTGATTATTTTATTGCCCACCAAGCCAATCTGCGCATCATCGACTCCGTGCGCAAACGGATGGGATTAGACGAGCAAAAGGTCTTAATCAACATCGACCACGTAGGGAATACATCGGCGGCATCAGTGCCGCTGTGCCTGTGGGAGCATGAGAAGCGTTTCAAAAAAGGCGACATCATCGTCCTTGCCACGTTCGGCGCAGGATTTACATGGGGAGCGATGTATTATAAATGGGCCTATTAATGATTAATTCCTAATTAAAGAAGGCCTCGTAGTTCAACGGATAGAATAGAAGTTTCCTAAACTTTTGATAGCAGTTCGATTCTGCTCGAGGCTACGAAACGAAAAAAAAAATAATTAAAACTATAAGCAATGGCTGTTTTAGAAAAAATCAGAGTCCGCATGGGCGTTTTTATTTCGGTGATTATTGGGCTTGCCCTGATTTCCTTTATTGTGGACGCCAATACCATGCAATCGGTAATGTCTATGTTTTCCTCACAAAACGACGTAGGTAAAATCAATGGAAGAACAATCAGTTTTCAGGATTTTGCAAAGCGACAGGAGTATTACACGCAAATACACAGTCTTTGGACCGGCGGCGGCTCGCTTAGCGAACAAGCGCAGGAACAAGTAAAAGAACAAGCATGGCAGGACTTTTTTAAAGACTATGCCTTGCGCGTCCAATACGAAAAGTGCGGCATTGAAGTATCGGCCAAGGAACTGGTCGATTTGTCGCAAGGCCGCTACATTTCGCCGGTACTCCAGCAAGACCCCGTATTTTGGGGCGAAGCAGGCAGCTTTAGCCGCGCCAATGTCCTAAATTTTATCCGCAGCATCGACAGCGACCCGTCGGGCACACGTGCGATGTATTGGCAATATTGCGAAAACCGGATGCGCGACGCCCAACTGATAGAAAAATATGTATCGCTCCTGACGCAAAGCCGCTACATCAACTCGCTGGAATTAAAACGTAATGTGGCTGACCGTAATACTACCTCCGACATCAGCTATATCACGCAGCCCCTTACAGCAGTTGCCGACTCGGTCGACGCCATTGCCGAATCGGCCATACGTAATTATTACAAAAAACATAAACGGGATTTCGAGCAGGAAACCTCGCGCGACATCGAATACGTCGCGTTTGAAGTAACGCCTTCGGACGACGACATCCACCTGACCGAAGAAACCGTCAATCGGATTTATACCGAATTTACTGCTACGGCCACAGGCGAATTAGGCCGGTTTGTGTCGCGCAATTCCGATCAGGCATTTACCGGCTACTATTACAAAAAAGACGAATTAACGGCGAAGTCGGAAAAGCTGGATAGCTTTGCGTTTCAGGCGACGACCAAAGATATTTTGCCGATTTTCAGGGAAGGCAATACCTTTTATATGGCGCGGGTTGTCAAAGCACGGATGATGCCCGATTCGGTACAGGCTCGACATATCCTCATTCAAAACCAAGACAAGGCGGCGGCTTCCAGATTAGCCGACAGTTTGATATTTGTGCTTAACAACGGCGCGAATTTCGGCTATATCGCGCAACAGTATTCGGCTGATCAAATAGCTAACCGCGACGAAGGCAGTATCGGATGGTTTGCGCAGGACGCTTCGCTACTCAAAGAATTTCGGGATACGTGCTTTGTAACGCCACGAAACAGACTGATAAAAGTAGAAAGCAACGTTGGCCTGCATATCATCGAAGTTACCGGCCGTAGTCCCGAATCGCGTAAAGTACAATTGGCAATTGTCGAAAAAACAGCGAATCCTGGTAAAATTACCTACCAGAATATTTTTACGGAAGCGAACAATTTAGCGTCAGCAAGCCAAAACCAACGAGCGCTATTCATGTTGGCTGCCGCCGAAAAGGGATACAGGGTTACGCCGGCCTATTCGTTGGCGGAAGGGCAAAGAACAGTAGGCACTTTGCTGAATGCCCGTGAGCTGAGCCGCTGGGCATACGAAGCCAAAGTAGGCGACGTGTCGCCGATATTGACCATTGACAACTTCTTTGTCGTCGCCACGCTCACGGCAGCCCGCGAAGCAGGCATCGCCCCGTTCGAGCAGGTACGTGCGGAGATTGAGAGCGTCTTGCAACGCGAAGGGCAAGCCAACAGATTAGCGCAGCAATTGAGTGCGGCTATGGCCGACGCTTCCTCGCTCGACGTGTTGGCCGAAAAAGCCAGCCTGCCGGTGAATACGTCTGTCGATCTTTCGTTTACGGGCGGCTTTATTCCCGGCATCGGCATTGAACCGAAGTTGTTGGGCGCGGTTGCCGGTGCGAAGGAAAATGTGGTTGCCGGGCCGGTGAAAGGAGAAAGAGGCGTCTATGTATTTACCGTAACAAAACGCACGACCGGCAAAGCCTACACAGTCGAAGATGAAAAAATGCGCGAACGATACGCCGCCGCACAATCCGATTTCTACCTGTTCTACGATGTGATACAAAAAGCGGCCGGCGTGGAAGATCATCGCGGACGATTCTTTTAGCACGTAAGACGTCCACCCCGCAGGCAAGCCCAAAGTAGCGTAAGCAACAGCGTAGGCTGCAAGACCCACGTCTAATGGCGTAAAGCGTGAGGCGTTACCGTACCTTAGATTTGCATTTTGAAAAATGAAAGGCAACACCTAATTTTGCAAGGTTTTAGAATATAAAGATATAAATCTTGTATTTCAAACTTTCTTATCAATATTTTATTAACAATCAGTATCGTATCGTGTTTATAAGGAGCGATTAAATACTCTATAAATGTAATTTAACGATTTGAAATGGGGTGTTTAAAAAGAAATGGGTAAAAGTTACATGCCGTATTCCGATGCGGCCTTTCACAGTTGGCAGGGTGTTTTGATACCGGGCGTTGTGGCGAATGCGACTGCATGGAACATACCGGCGACAGAGATAACCGACTTGCAAACGTTGCAAACACGGTGGAAAACCGCCTACGCCGACACCGGCAAACTGGTGTATGAATGCCTTACGAAACTCGTGCTATTGATGTGTATGTCCTGACGGGCAATCATCGCCTTCCGGCCATTAAAGAATCACCCTTCGGACATCAGGCGCAGGCACGCATTACACTTCACACCTTGCCATGTATCGCGTTCTTCGAGACGTTTTTCCAGCATACGAAGGATTTCTACGTTGCGCAACAGTCCCCAAACGGTGTGATTGACGAAGCGCGGCGGCACTTCGCCGATAAAACGCTCGATGACGATGTCGGGCGACAAGCGTTCCAGAAAATCAATAAAAAAATCAATGTACTCGGGCAGGGTAAAAGTTACGAAACGTTCGGGATGTTGGGCAAATTCCTGTTCAATAACCGTCCCTTTGATGATCTGCAACTGGTGGAATTTGACCGACCGTAACGGCAGGAGGGAAATCATGGCAGCGGAAGTGAGCATATCGTCGCGCGTTTCACCGGGGAGACCGAAAATAAAATGCGCGGCCGTTTTCAGTCCTCGTGCGGCCGTTTGGACAATGGCCTCCTGCGCCTGCGCAAACGTATGCCCGCGGTTGACATGCTGCAACGTGCGGTCGTAACACGATTCTACGCCGTATTCGATTTGTACGAACAGCCCTTGTTGCTCCAGCGCGGTAAAATAATCTAATTTTTCGGCATCCATACAGTCGGGGCGTGTGCCGACGACAATACCGATGATTTTCGGATGCTCCAGCGCCTGTCGGTAAATCTCTTTCAACGTAGAGAGAGGCGCATAGGTATTCGAGTACGCCTGAAAATAGGCGACAAACTTTTCGGCGCGACGGTAGCGCACGGCATGAAACGCGATGCCCTCGTCGATTTGTTGCATAATTGGCTTGTCGGGGCGGCAATACGAGGGATTGAACGCCGCGTTGAGACAGAACGTACATCCGCCTGTGCCCACCGTCCCGTCGCGGTTGGGGCACGTAAAGCCGGCATTAATCGTAACTTTTTGTATCCGCTCGCCAAACGTCTGTTTGTACCATTCGGCCGCCGAATTATAACGCCTCATACGCCAGTTGTTTGATTACAGGAGAAGAGGCCGCCTTTGGCGCTGAATATACAATATTCCTGCGTGAGTTCGTGCACCATGTGGTTGAGGCGGATTTTATTGCTGTCGGTCAAAAAGATTTGGCCGAATGTTTCGTGGGCGACTAACGTGATTAGTTGCTGGACGCGGCGCTCGTCGAGTTTGTCGAAAATATCATCAAGCAGTAGGAGTGGATGCTGTCCGTTACGTTGCTTCAGAAATTCGTACTGCGCCAGTTTGAGGGCAATCAGGAATGTTTTTTGCTGGCCTTGCGATCCGATGCGTCGTAGCGAATAGCCGCCGAGCTGCATGGTGATGTCGTCGCGATGAATGCCGACGGTGGTATGCTGCATGATGTGGTCGCGTTCGGCACTAGCCCGAAGCAGTTCGTAGAGTGGCGCATCGTCTAATGCCGAGCGGTAATCGAGCGTAACCTGCTCCTTATCTTCCGACAGCGTTTTGTAAAGGGTTGCAAAAAACGGTTGCAGTCCGGCGATTAAAGCCTTTCTGCGTGTATAAATAAGTTGTGCCGGGGGCGACAATTGCTCGTCGAGCGTAAGCAACAAGTCAGAGCCGATGCCGGTTGGCGTTTTTAGCAGTTTGTTGCGTTGTGAGAGCAAGTGATTGTAGCGTGTTAAGGCATGCAAGTATTCGCGGTCTATCTGCACCAACAATGTGTTAAGGTATTTCCGACGTTCTTCCCCCGCTTCGTTGATCAGTTCATTGTCCGCCGGCGAAATGATAACTAACGGGATAAATCCCAAATGATCGGAAAGACGGCCATAGGTTTTACCGTCGTACTTAAGCACTTTACCTTCGCTGCGTTGGATTCCGCATGAAATAACCGTTTCGTCGCCGTTCCGTGTATACCGGCCTTGCAGCAAAAAAAACGGCTCGCCGTGCCGGATATGCTGAGTATCGCTTCCGCCAAAGCAACTTTTGGCCATAGATAAATAATAAATCGCATCTAACAAATTGGTCTTTCCCTCGCCGTTATCGCCGACAATACAATTTAAATTCGGCGAAAAATCCAACTCCGCCGCTTCTATACTTTTAAAATTCGTTACCGACAAATGTCTTAAATTCATCTTTCTATGCGTTGTAATCAGAGGATTGTTGGAATGCAAAGATACGGTTTTTATTTAAGAGTTAGAGAAGCTATAGGTGGGGAGACAGGGCTGACGCATCCAATACATATGTGATGATGAGGTGATTCATTGCTCCGTCATGGCGAGGAGCCCCCACGGGGAACAATGAATTAACAATTATTAGTTGAAAGTTGAAAGTTGAAAAGGTTAAAAGGTGAAAAGGTGAAGTGCGCTACGCGCGGTGAAAGGGTGTACAA